>NZ_JBFOCN010000120.1:0-69132 GCF_040907815.1 Aeromonas sp. s6 | reverse complement strand
ATCGCGCCATCGCTCAGGTTGTACCAATGCTGCATGCAGTGAATGCGTAGCATGGTTTCCAGCGGATAAGGTCGCCGGCCATTACCAGCCTTGGGATAAAACGGCTCGATGACTTCCACCATGTTTTGCCATGGCAGGATCTGCTCCATGCGGGACAAGAAAATCTCTTTTCTGGTCTGACGGTGCTTACTGCTGAATTCACTGTCGGCGAAGGTAAGTTGATGACTCATGATGAACCCTGCTCCATGGCTCCAGATGACAAACATGATCTCATATCAGGGACTTGTTCGCACCTTCCCTGGCGCAGTCGGATTGTCTGCTGACTCACTACCAAGATTCCTGTTCTCCTCATCAGGCCGGGCAGAAAAGGCCGAGTTCACTCATACCTTGCCGCTTCCCAGGCGTGTATCGCCTGTTTGCGGGTCTCGCCCCAGTGATAGCCGCCGAGCCTGCCGTTTTGCTGGATGACTCTGTGGCAGGGGATCATCAAGGCGACGGGGTTGGCACCCACCGCCAGCCCCACGGCGCGGGCGGCCTTGGGGTTGCCAACGGCGCTCGCCACCTGGGCGTAGCTCACCACCTTGGCGGGCGGGATCTGCAGCAGCGCCCGCCAGACGCTGATCTGGAAGTTGGTGCCGCTCACGTGCAAGGAGATGGGGCGATCCGGCGCCTTGCTGCCATCGAACATGGTGTGGATGACCCCCTGGGTGCGTGATGGCGCTTCTCGCAGTTCTGCCTCAGGCCAACGCTGGGCGAGGGCACTCAGCGGCGTTTGTGGGGCCTGCTCATCGAGAAACGAGAAGTTGCATATTCCCCGTGGGGTCAGGGCGACAAACGCCTGGCCGAAGGGGGTGTCGTGCACCCCGTGCTCGATAACCAGACCGGCCCCGCGCTGCTTGTATTCGCCCGGCGTCACCGCTTCGAGCTGTACGAAGTGATCGTAGAGCCGCGAGCCGCTGCTAAGGCCCAGGGTATCGGCCACCTCCAGCAGCGGGCGAGACTCCTGCAGCAGCGCCTTGGCCCGCTCCAGGGTCAGCACCTGCAAATAGCGTTTGGGCGTCACCCCGGCCCAGCGGCTGAACAGCCGCTGGAAGTGAAAGGGGCTTAAGTGCACGTGCGCCGCTATCTCGTCCAGGGTGGGCTGGTGCGCCACCTGGCTTGCGATAAAACGGATGGCATCGGCGATGCGGGCGTAATCAGACATAAGGCGCTCTCACGATAAGGTTGCGGTCGCAGGATCTTGGGGCGACAAGGTCATGTGCGACAAATAGATACCCCACCATCGGCCAGCAGAGCAATGCCGGTGGTAAAGCTGGATGCATCGGACGCCAGATAGAGGGCCGAGCGGGCGATCTCCTCCGGTTGGGCCAGCCGTTTGAGGGCGTGGAGTTGTTGCACAAAGGCGAGACTCTCCGGTGTATCGGTAAAGGCCCGCCCCATGGGGGTGTCGGTGCCCCCCGGCAGCAGGGCGTTGACCCGCACCCCTTGTGCCCCATATTCGGCGGCCAGCACCTGGGTCAGGCCGATGAGGCCTGCCTTGCTCGCGGCATAGGCCGCCATGCCGGGCAGCCCCAGGGTATGGCCGACGAAGGTGGAGGTAAAGATAAGCGAGCCGCCCCCGCGTGCCTGCATGGCGGGGATCTGGTACTTGGCCCCCACAAAGGCGCTGGTGAGGTTGGTATCCAGGGTCTCTTGCCACTGCGCGAGTTCAAGCCCCGGCACGCTGCCCGGTGTCCCCGTGGTGCCGGCGTTGTTGAAGGCGATATCGAGTCCGCCGAAACGGGTCAGTGCGAGATCCACCAGGGCGCGGGCATAGGTTTCGCTTTTCACATCTCCCGCCAGGCTCACCGCCTGCCCCCCCTCATGGCGGATCTCCTCCACCAGCGCATCCAGCTCGGGCTGGCGGCGGGCGCCGACGACGACGCTGGCTCCTTCCCGGGCAAACAGGATGGCGCTGGCGCGACCAATACCGGAGCTGGCTCCCGTGATGATGGCGACCTTGTTGGACAGTAATGACATGGCAGTTCCCTCGCGAGATGTACATGGCGCCAGGTGGCGACGCTCATGCAGGGTTGGCAGACAAGTGGATGGGTTCAACCCCCTCCTGGTTCAAACCTCCTTTGGTTCAACCCTCCTTTGGTTCAAAGCTTTGGGGGGGGTCGAAAGCACTGTTGGTTTGAAAGCACTATGGCGGCGAACCTTTGTCACGACGACCCGGATCTTGCTCACTTGTGCCATCGGCGATGGCTCATCACGGCATCAGGAGATATCCGCGTTTTATGAAGGGAGTGGGAAGGGAGCGGGGCTGTGGCGCCGCTTTCCCAGGTGGTGGTGACCTAGGTTTGCAAGGGCAGGGTATGGAAAACAGTGCCACCGGTGTCGGCGGCACTGACGCAAAGCCTGGTGGGGTAACGCTCTTTTAGGGGTTATCAGGCCTGGGCGGGGCTGGATGTGGCGGCGCAGGGCAGGGCGGCCAACTGTGCAAGGTGCTCGCCCAGGGAGACACCGGCGCCGGTGGCGTTGACCGTCTCGAAGTAGTCGTGCCAGCCCGATGCGGCTATTCCCTGGACGAGGGCCTCGATGGCTGCGGCATCCGGCCCGCGCCAGATGGCGAAGAAGGGGTGGGGCGCACCATGGAGGGTGGTAGCATCGGTCTCGCCCAGGGCGATGGGC
The DNA here is from genome assembly GCF_040907815.1 of Aeromonas sp. s6. Taxonomy (NCBI): domain Bacteria; kingdom Pseudomonadati; phylum Pseudomonadota; class Gammaproteobacteria; order Aeromonadales; family Aeromonadaceae; genus Aeromonas; species Aeromonas sp. s6. Next base: position 66,459 of record NZ_JBFOCN010000120.1, on the reverse strand, counting down.
TCCACCCCGAGGGCGGCGAGGTTGGCCATGCCTGTGCCAATGGCCTCGAAGAACTGCTGACGGGCCGTCTGGCTCAGTGCCAGCCAGGCGGGAGTGGGGGTGTAGAGCTCTGCCAGATAGTGGGTCATAGGGGTTCCTTCGGGAGTTGGCCCTTGCGCAAGGTGCGCAAGGCGTGTTGACAAATCCGGATTGTCGCGGGACTGGGGCTTTCGCGAGACCAGCGCGCGCAGAGGTCAGTGACCCACTGTGGCCTGTCTTTGCTCGCATCGTTCAGCCAGTTGGCAACGGAGTCCTGCACATAGGGGGCGGGATCGGCCTTGAGGGGCTCGAGCAGCATCAGGGCCTGCTCCGGTGCTTGTCGCAGGGACGCAAGATGGGTACACCAGACGCCGCGGGGCCGGGTCGCTTCGCTGGCAAAGCGTCGCAGTCGCTCGGACGGCTCCGCCGTCCAGGGCACCAGGGCGGCAATGGCCACCTCCAGCTGCGCAGCAATGGTCGTTCGCATTGCGAGCCAGGCCCACTCGCGCACCCCAAAGTGCAGGTCATCGGCGAGGGGGCGAATGAGGGCCAGGCGGTCGCTGAGCGACAGCCCCTCGCTCGCGCCCACCATGAAACAGGCCCAGCCCCGCACGGTATCGGAGGGATGACGGCTGAGCGCCGCAAGATCCCTCATGCCGTTCTCGGTCAGGAGCAGCCTGGCGGCCAGGGCCATGCGCCGGGTAATGCCCTCCCCGGATGCGGCGTGCATCGACGCCAGCGCCTGGGGCTCGAGCGAAGGCAGGGTGCACTGCATCAGGGCGGCAAAATCCACCGCCAGGCATTCGGTCAGGTTGCTTGCCTCTATCTCTCCCCGGTTGAGCTGGGCGAGGCGCGAGGGGGCGATATCCGTGATGCGGCTGCGTGTCATGGGTGCTCCTCTGTGGCGGCCTCTGTGCAGCCTGCCCGGGATGAGATGACGTTGAGCCAGGCCCGCTTGAGCAGGGTACTCAGGGTCTCTCGCTCTGCCTGATCGAACCCGGCAAACAGGGAGCCTATCCACTGGCTGTGCTCATCGAGCAGGTGCTGCGCCAGGGCCTGGCCCTGCTCTGTCAGGCGCACCGAGATCTTTCGCCTGTCCTGGCTGTCGCTGTGGCGAGCCAGCAGGCCGTCCCGTTGCAGCCCGTCGAGCAGGCCGGTGATGGTGGCCCGTGTGACCCCCGCCTTGTCGGCAAGCTCGTGGGGGGCCAGCCCTTGTGGCAGGTCGCGCAGCAAAAACAGCAGCACGAACTTGCCTTCGGAGAGGCGGTGAGGGGCCAGGCGCGCCGCGCACGCCTGATCGATGGCAGCGGCGAGGGTCAACACCTCAAAGCAGACGCGTATGTTTTGGGTGTCCGCGTGTCCGCGGCGCTCTGCATCCTCGAGCAGGGCGAGGTGTTTCTGTTCCAACGTGATCATGATAGTGAGTCTCGAATGACTTTGTATGGCGCCATACTATATGGCGCCAACCAAATGTTCAACCACCCAAGCGCGACCGGGATGGTTCATGGCAACGGAGAGCGGGAATGTGGCGATGGGGGGCCTTTGCAAGAGAAGGCGTTGCAAGAAAATCGGCCATCTTTGGCCGTCATTCCCTATAATGCCCCTCCTTTGTGGTCTGGGGGGAGTGCCCCGCAGTGAGCCACCGCAAGCCCGAATGTTGATAGAGACGATCCCATGCATACCCTGGAACAGCTTCGCGCAGGCGAACTCTGCGGCGCCCGCCACCTCAAACTTGCTGAAAACCTCGCGGTGTTCCCTCCCGAGATCCTGAGCCTCAAGGAGACCCTGGAGGTGCTGGATCTCACCGGCAACCAGCTGAGCGAGTTGCCTGACACGCTGGCCGAATGCAAGAAGCTGCGCATCCTCTTCTGCTCCGAGAACAACTTCACCGAACTGCCCGAGGTGCTGGGGCGCTGCCCAGCGCTCACCATGGTGGGCTTCAAGGCCAACCGCATCGCGACCGTCCCGGCCGCCTCCCTGCCCGCCAGATTGCGCTGGATGATCCTGACCGACAATGCCATTGAACGACTGCCGGACGAGCTGGGGCAGTGCGACGCCCTGCAAAAGCTGATGCTCTCTGGCAACCGGCTACATGAGCTTCCCGAGACGCTTGCCGGTTGCCACCGTTTGGAGCTTTTGCGCATCGCCGCCAACCGCCTGCCAGCGCTGCCGAGCTGGCTGCCCTCGATGCCGCGTCTGTCCTGGCTGGCCTTTGCGGGCAACCCATTCTGTGATGAGCAGGCGTGTCTGAACGGCACATCGGAGCTCACTACCGAGATCCCCTGGCAGGCGCTCTCACTGGGGGATGTGCTCGGGGAGGGAGCATCCGGCGTCATCTATCGCGCCGAGTGGGCGGGTGCCGAAGGGCCCGGGGCGGTGGCGGTCAAGCTCTTCAAGGGGGCCGTCACCAGCGATGGCTTGCCCCTGAGCGAGATGACTGCGTCCCTGGCCGCCGGTCGTCATCCAAACCTGGTCGGTGTGATGGGGAGAGTGAGCGATCATCCCTCCGGCATCCCGGCACTGGTGATGCCCCTGATAGACCCCGCCTTCGCCACCCTGGCGGGCCCCCCGAGCCTGGACTCCTGCACCCGGGATGTCTATGGGGAGGATCTGAACTTCACCCCGGCCCAGGTGATGGCCATGGTGCAGGGGGTGGCTGCGGCCGCCCGGCACCTGCACGAGCGGGGCATCCTCCACGGCGATCTCTACGCACACAACCTGCTGTACTCCTTGCAGCCCGCGATGCCTCACTCGTCGCAGGAGGCGCCGGGCCGGGTGCTGCTCGGGGACTTTGGTGCCGCCTCCTGTTACGACCGCGCCGATGAGGTGCTGGCCGGGCGGCTGGAGCGCCTGGAAGTGCGGGCCTTTGGCTGCCTGCTGGCCGAGCTGCTGGCGCGCTGTAATGGGGGCGACGCCGACCTTGACCCCCTTCATCGACTGGCCAGAGAGTGCGGCTTTGAGGTGCCTTCCCGGCGACCCACCTTCGCGCAGATCCTGACCCGGCTGGCAGCGATGGCGACAAGCCTGCCTGGGGTCGTGGCCTGAGGCCTGCCCATCGTGGGCGTTCTCTTGCACAGGGGCGGGATCATGGGGCTTGCGCCACTTCGGTGAAGTTGTGATAGTGATGCACCATTGCAGATGACGAGAGGAAGATGATGGAAGCGGCATTTTGGCACCAGAAGTGGAAAGAGAACCGGATTGGCTTTCATCAGGCAGATTTCAACCGCTGGCTGCAATCCTGGTGGTCGGCCCAGCAAGGGAGCGACCCCGTGCTGGTGCCCCTTTGCGGCAAGTCCCGGGACATGCTCTGGCTGCGTGAGCAGGGGCATCCGGTGGATGGCTTCGAGCTCTCCGAGCTCGCCATTACCCAGTTTTTTGACGAGAACAACCTGAGTGCAGAGAGAAGCGAGGTGGGTCCCTATCAGTGCCACCGGCACGAGGATCTGCGCATCTATCAGGGGGACTTCTTCGCCGCTCCGGAGCTTGGTCAGCGTTATCGCCTGGTCTATGACAGGGCGGCCCTCATCGCCTTGCCGGGCGCCATGCGCCGCCAGTATGCCGCCCTGATGAGCCGCCTGGTGGAGGCGGGAGGGCAGGTGTTGCTGGTGACCCTCGAGTATCAGCCCGAGCAGCAGCTACAGCCGCCGTTCTCGGTGGGGGAGATGGAGGTGCGCACCCTGTTTGAGCGCGACTTTGGTGTCGAGGTGCTGGGCCGGGGGGCTGAGCTGGATCACCCCAGGGTGCTCTCGGGGCAGCTCTCCTATTTCGACGAGGTGGCTTACCGGCTTATCCGCCGGGGCTGAGGAGGGCGCGAGGCCGCTGCCAACGAGGGAAGTGGCGCTTGTTTTACCTCCTTTGACATAGATCAACGTGGAAAATCAGGGAAATGCCTAAGATGAGGCTGTTTCTCAATCACTGCTGGTGCCGACCGATGAGCTCTGGTTTGAACGCCGGTCGAACATCAACCCAGTGTCTGATTTTCACGCTCATGTTCACTTTTGGCGGCTCTGGTCGCAATTGATTATGGTTTTTCCAGCCGACCCCACAGGGTCGGCTTTTTATTGCCTGCGCGTTGCCAACAGGGGAGGTCAGCCTTCGAAGGTGGCGGCGTTGAGCCGAAATGCCCGTGGATCGTCGATAAACTGGCCGGTGATCCGCTCGTCATGTTCGTGCCCCTGACCATAGCTGCAGAGGATCAGCCGATCGGAGGTGCGCGATCGCAGCTGGGTGATAAAGCGCACCAGATCGGCGCGGCTCAACTTGCCCACCTCGTCGCAGACCCGTTCCCGCTGATCAAACCCCAGATCCTTGTTGCCGATGCTGACCCAGAGCCGCTGGCCGCGGCTGCGCAGGTTGGCATCCCGCTCGCTCAACTGGGCTTGCAGCCCCGCCTTGCTCTCTTGCCACTGTTGCTCGGTAAATTCGAGCATGGCGAGCGGGAAGAGGTCGATAAACTCCTCCACCGCATCGAGCAGGATCTGCGGTCCCGCCACCGGCGACTGGATATAGAAGATCAGCCCCGGATGGCGATTGAGAGGCAGGTTGCCGGCGCCCACCACATACCCCAGTTGCTGGCGGGTGCGCAGCTCGTGAAAGAAGGTAGAGGACATGATGTGGTTCGCCAGGGTAAAGCAGGCGAGATCCCGCGCCCGGGTGGTGCGGGACTGGTAGTAGACCAGCAGCGCCGAGTCCTCGTGATCGCACCCCTGCTCGCGAATGAGGGTGCCTCTGTCCTGGATGGAGATGAGGGGGCGGCGGGTCTCGGCGCTGGGCTGGCTGTTGGCACCGAGGTGGCGCTCCAGCAGGGCCGCGAGTTCGAGGGCCTCGGCGGCCGTCCAGTCTCCGTGTACCAGGGCCTCCAGATGCACCCTGGCAAAGAGCTCGGAGACGAAGCCGGGCATCTCCCCGAGTTCGACGGTGCGCAGGTGGCGCAACAGCTGCTCGAAGGGCGGGTTGTTGGGTTGCAGCAAACTGGTGAGCTGGTTGAACAACTGGGAGATGGGGCGGGTCTTGGACTGGTTCTCCCAGTTGCGGATAAGCTGCTCCTTGATCTCGCTAAAGCGGGCCGGATCCGGATACCCCAGGGTGCGGTTGCCGAGGATCATGTCGAGCAGCAGCGGTTGCTTGTCGGCAAAGCCGCTGAGGTTGATGGTAAAGCCCCCCTGATGGGCATAAATCTGGTAGCCAAGGCCCGCGAGCTCCGCCGGGTAGGTGAGGGCGTTGAGGTGATCCGTGAGCAGTTCCACGGCCAGACGCGCCATGGCGATGTGACGCGGGCTCTTGACCGCATGTTCGCTGTCGACGGAGATATAAAGGCTGCCCTTGGGCACGCTGAACTGATGCTCATGCAGGTGCCAGAGCCGGAAACCGGGCCTGTCGATGAGGCAGGACGGCATGTCGGCGGGCAGCGCCGGCAGACGGGCGTCGAGGCGGGTGCTGATGAAGGGGTTGGGCGCCGGCAGGTGCAGGGCGGGATCCGGTTCACTCTGCTGCCAGCGGATCTTCTCGGCCTCGCTGATGCTCTGGACGCTGTAGGGTGTCTGGTACCAGCGGGCGAGGCGATCCGTGCTCGCTTCCGGGGCCTGGATGGTCACCCGCAGGTTGTGGGGGGTCAGCTTGGCGAGGAAGCGCCGGATCAGCGGCTCATCGAACTCGCGCATCATGTAGTCGCCGTAGAGCAGATCGTCCGGCCCGTAGCTGAACAGGTTGAGCACGAGGCCGGAGACGGTGTCGAGGGCCCGGCCCCGCTCCTGGAAGCGGAAGGCGGATTCCAGCACGCTGCGCTTCTCCTCATAGCGCCAGGCCTGCACCCCGCCCCGCTCGATGAGCTTCAGATAGCCAAACAGGGCGGCGATGATCTCGTCTACATGCTCAAGCCCAAGGGGGGTGAGGCCAAAGCTCACGCCAAAGTCCTTGAAGTTGGCGCCGCTGATGCCGCCGCCGGCGGCGAGCTGATTGACCCAGCCCCGCCCCTTGAGCAGGGAGAGCAGGCTGCCTTCCCCCTCATAGCCGATGAGGTGGCTCAGGAAGGTGAGGGGTTTTTTGTCGTAATACTCATCCACGCACGGCAGCGGGAAGGTCAGCGCCAGCTTGCGGGTCTCCTTGACCGGGGTCAGCTGGATGCGAATGCCGAGATCATCGAGCCGATAGAGAGGATGGCTCAGTACCGGAGGGCCGAGGCGGCGATCCGGAATGGCACCAAAGAAGCGATCACACCAGGCCAGCTGGGTCTCGATGGGTGCCGGTGAAAGCATGACCAGCGCCATGCGATCCGCACTGTAGTGGGTTTCGTAGAACGCAATGAGATCCGAACGCAGATCCCGGCCGGGGAGATCCGCCAGGGTGTCGAGGTTGCCCACCGAGAATTTGGAGAAGGGGTGGTCCGGATTGACCGTCTCCTTGTGCACCTGGTAGCTGCGGCGCACGTCGTCCTGCAGCTTGAGGCGGTACTCGGAGTCCACCGCGTTGCGCTCCTTGTCGACCCACTCCGGTGCAAAGGTGGGGCAGATGAAGAACTGGGAGAACCGGTCGAGCCCCGCCTCGAAGAAGCCGTTGTCGATGTCGAAGAAGAAGTTGGTGAACTCGGTACCGGTCCAGGCGTTGTTGCTGCCCCCGTGACGGCTCATGAATTGCTGGTACTCACCGGGTTTGGGGTAGGTGCGGGTACCGAGAAACAGCATATGCTCGAGGAAATGGGCCATGCCCTGGCGATCGGCAGGATCGTCGAAGTGGCCGGTATTCACCGCCAGGGAGGCGGCGGATTTGTCGGTCTCGGGATCACAGATCAGCAAGACCCTGAGCCGATTTGCCAGCTCCAGATAGTGATACCGCCGATGGTCATTGGGACTGGCATATGGGCTCATTGGGGAGGGGCTCGCGGTGAATTTATTTGAATTTAAACATGATTATCGACCCCGCTATCTTGCGAGGCAAACCCTTTTCTGAGAGGTGGCGCAATTGTTTCCCCCGGCATGGCGGGGTAAGATCCCCCCGCTATTTAAACAGGCCCCCTGGGCGAGGTTGTAATGAAAATCTACATCATGCGTCATGGCCAGGCTGGCATGAACGCAAAGACTGATGAACAGCGTCCACTGACCGAGCAAGGCATCGAAGAGTCCATCCACATGGCGGGCTGGCTGGCTCCCCAATTGGCAGGCTCCCTGAACCTGGTGATCCACAGCAACTATCTGCGTGCCAGACAGACCTGGCAGGCCATCGCCCCCGTGTTGCCCAAGGCCCTCAAGGTCGAGGAGAGCGGCGACATCACCCCCTACGGGGATCCGGCTTTCGTGGCAAGCTACCTCACGGAGCTGGCGGCGGAGCATGACAACATCCTTATGGTCAGCCACCTGCCGCTGGTGGGGTATCTGGTCCAGAGTCTCTGCCCGGCGGCAGGGGCCCCCATGTTCGCGACGTCCGGGCTGGCCTGCATCGAATGGCAAGATGGCAAAGGAGTCTTGCTCTGGCTGGAAGGACCGCATACAATACGGTAAAAGTTAATAATAAGTTACAGTTTGGTTTTTTGGGGAAGAGAGAGTCGAATTTTCCGGTTTTTTATATAAATTTAACGGAATTATTTCGCATAAGCTGCTGTCATACGGATACAACTTCAAGAGGTTGCAAACGATGAGAGTGTTCAAGAAGTACCTGCCACTGATGGTGGCAAAACATGTCAAAACCTTCTTCAAGGGGCGGATTTACATCCACGGCAGGGGGCGCTTCGATTTCCAGTCGGGCTTGCTGATGATGCCATTGCAAGCCGACATTCCCCATCGCCAGACGGTGCTCGAGGTCAATGAACTGATTTCAAGGCTCCACATGGATGCCGCCTGAGGCGCCTCAGGCTGACCCTGGTCCCCCTCATGCCCGCCCCTGTGCGGGCATGATTGTTGATGGCGCCTGGGCGCGGTGCCAACCGTTCGCGTCATGGCGCTTCTTCCTGCGTTGGCAGGCTTGCTTATCCTGATTGCCTCTCTATACTCGCGCGCAATACCCGCCTTTTTATTCTGGATATCGCAATGCCCCTTGCCTTCCTGTTTCCCTTCTCCTGCATGGCCATCTGGGCCGGCAATGGCATCGTCAGCAAGCTGGCGGTCGGGGTGTTGTCTCCTGCGGCGCTCGCCTGGTCGCGCTGGATGGTGGCGGCCCTGGTGCTGACCCCGTTTCTGGCTCACCGGGCCTGGCGCGAGCGTCGCAAGCTGCGGGCCGGTTTCTCGAAGCTGGCGGTGCTGGCCCTGCTCGGCATGGTCTTGAACCAGACCTTTGGCTATTACGCGGCCCAGACCCTGGGGGCTACCGAGATTGGCCTGATGATGGGGCTGACCCCCTTGATGACAGTGCTGCTCAGCATCTGGTTGCTGCGCGAGCGGCCCACCTGGGGGGCGCTGCTGGGAGGCGCCATCTCCATTCTGGGGCTGGCGATTTTGTTGGGGCAGGGGGATCCGGCCCGGCTGCTGACCCAGGGCATCCATATCGGTTCCGTTTACATGCTGCTCTCGGCGGCCACCTATGCGCTCTACAGCGTGCTGCTCAAGCGCTGGGATCTGGGGCTGGACAACTGGTCCATGCTCTACGGTCAGGTGCTGTGCAGCCTCCTGTTCCTCACCCCCTTCTATCTGCTGGTGGACGGGCACTGGCCCGATGGCAGCGCCCTCTGGCTCATCTTCTATGCGGGGATCCCGACCTCGGCCCTTTCGCCCTGGCTCTGGATGCAGGGCATTGCCCTGCTCGGGGCGAGCCGCACCGCCATCTTCATGAACCTGTTGCCGGTCATGACGGCAGCCCTTGCCATCAGCTGGCTCGGGGAGCGGCTCACCAGCTATCACCTCATCGGTGGCGGCATGACCCTGATGGGGGTGCTGCTGGCGCAGTTGCTGGTCAGGCCCGTGACGGTGCGAAGGGGCGCCCGGCTTGCAGTGGCGGGCTGTCAGGAAAAGTAGGAGAAAAAGACCGCCCTCGAGGCGGTCTTTTGGTTCGGTGCCCAGCGTCACTGCGCCGTCAGATAGAGATCCTTGGCATAGACAAGGTCTTGCGGGTTCTGGTAGGGGTAGCCCTTGACGTTGGGTTTGAGCAGCCGTGATTTCACGTAGAAGTAGACAGGGGCGATGGGGGCCTCCTCGTCGATCAGCACCTCGGCCTGCTGATAGAGGCGGTTGCGCTCGGCGGGGTCCTTGGCGTCATGGGCCTTGGCCAGGAGGGCGTCGTATTCCTTGTTGAACCACTTGCCGCTGTTGGCGCTGCTGCTGGAGGTCATGATGTCGAGGAAGGTGGAGGCATCGTTGTAGTCTCCGTTCCAGGAGTAGCGGCTCACCCCGAAGTCACCCTCGTTCAGGGCCGACACCATGGTCTTCCACTCCATGTTGTTGAGCTCCGCCTTGACCCCCAGATTGTGCTTCCACATGGAGGAGATGGCGAGCGCTATCTTCTTGTGCCCCTCGTTGGTGTTGTAGAGGATGTCCACCGTCAGCGGCTTGTCAGGGCCGTAACCCGCCTCGCCAAGCAGCGCCTTGGCCTGCTTGATGCGCTCTTCCTTGCTCATCAGCTCGCTGGCGGGGCGTTTGAGCTCGAAGCCGTCCACGCTCGGCGGGGTCAGGCTGAAGGCGGAGAGCTGCCCCTGTCCCAGGATCTTCTCCGTGATGGTGTCCCGGTCGATGGCAAGAGACAGTGCCTTGCGCACCCTGACGTCGTCAAAGGGTTTGCGCTGGGTGTTGAAGACGTAGTAGTAGGTGGCGAGCATGGGGGCGCTCACCAGCTCCTCCGGGCTCTGGCGCTTGATCTGCTGATACTGCTCCAGGGGATAGGTGGTGTAGTGCAGCTCGCTCGCACGATAGCGGTTGTAGGCCGCGGTATCGGAGACGATCTCCAGATAGATCACCTTGTTCAGCACGGTGTGCTCGTTGTCCCAGTAGTGGGGGTTGCGCTCGGCGATGAGGCGCTCGTTCGGGGTCCACTCCTTGAGGGCGAAGGCGCCGTTGGAGACGATGTTGGCCGGTTTGACCCACTCATGACCGAACTTCTCGATGGTGGCCTTGGGCGCCGGGAAGGTGGTGTAGTGGGAGAGGGTCTTGAGGAAGAAGGGGACCGGGTTTTTCAGGGTGATCTGCAGGGTGTAGTCATCGAGCGCCTTGATCCCCAGGGCATCCGGGCTCTGCTTGCCCTGCACCACGTCGCTGGCATTGGCGACGCCGGTCAGCTCGATGAACCAGGCGTAGTTGGAGGCGTTCTTGGGGTCCGCCGCCCGCTGCCAGCCATAGACGTAGTCCGCCGCCGTCACCGGCTCGCCGTTGGACCATTTGGCATCGGGTCTGAGCTTGAAGGTGTAGACGGTGCCCGTGGCATCGAGCTCGTAGCCAAGGGCGCCCGCCGCCTGCAGCTTGCCGTTGCCATCCAGGGTATAGAGCCCCTCGAACAGATCGTTGACGACGTCGCTGCCCGCGCTCTCTTCCACCATCTGGGGATCGATGGAGGCAGGCTCGGTGCCGATGTTGCGCACGAACACTTGCTGGGCGGCTGGCAGAAGCTGGGTGCCTTCAGGCACCTGGGCAGCGAGGACGGGGAGGGTGAGCAGAGCGGCAACCGCCCCGGCGATAAGCGACTTTTTCATTGAATATCCTTATGTTTTTTTGCTTCCAAAGCGCAGCCAGTGTGCGGGATTGGGGGGGAGATCTCAAGAGGGGAGCCTCTGGCGCAACATTGCCGGGCGCCAGGGGGAGCAAGGCGGGCAGCCGCGTCGGCCAGGATGCATTCTTGTCACGAATTAACCCCCCAAAAGATGCCGGATGGCACCCTTGTTTCACGGCGAAAGCCCGTGGTGGCGCGGTTTTCTGGCGATTTAAAGAACGGCTTAATTCGCTGCAAAAACAAAAAACAGGCGTTACATTGGGTTACAAAACAACGCTGCCGGGGATCGGCACTTTTTTTGCCGACACTTGCAAACGTTTTCAACGGCCAACGGAAACGATCTTAAAGGAACAAGAATGCGAAACATGATCACCATGGGCGAGTTCATCGTCAAAAAGCAGGCGGACTACCCGACCGCGACCGGCGAGCTGACCTCCTTGCTCAGCTCCATCCGCCTGGCCGCCAAGGTGGTGAACCGGGAGATCAACAAGGCGGGTCTGGCGGACATCATCGGCTCCATCGGCGCCGAAAACGTGCAGGGCGAGGTGCAGCAGAAGCTGGACGTCTATGCCAACGAGCGCTTCAAGGCGGCGCTGGAGGCCCGTGGCGAGGTGTGCGGCATGGCCTCTGAGGAGGAGGAGGACTTCGTCTCCTTCGATTCCGAGCTCTCTCGTCACTCCAAGTACGTGGTGCTGATAGACCCCCTCGACGGCTCCTCCAACATCGACGTCAACGTCTCGGTCGGGACCATCTTCTCCATCTACCGCCGGGTCAGCAAACCGGGCGCCGGGGTCACTCTGGAGGACTTCCTGCAGCCGGGTCACCGTCAGGTCGCGGCGGGCTACGTGGTTTACGGCTCCTCCACCATGCTGGTCTACACCACCGGCTTTGGGGTCAACGGCTTCACCTATGACCCCTCCATCGGCTGCTTCTGCCTCTCCCACGAGAACATCCGCATTCCGGAGGAGGGCAAGATCTACTCCATCAACGAGGGCAACTACATCAAGTTCCCGGACGGGGTGAAGAAGTACCTGAAATACTGCCAGGAGCGTGACGAGGCGACTCACAGGCCCTACACCTCCCGCTACATCGGCTCCCTGGTGTCGGATTTCCACCGCAACCTGCTCAAGGGGGGCATCTACATCTACCCGTCCGGCACCAACTCCCCGAACGGCAAGCTGCGCCTGCTCTATGAGTGCAACCCCATGGCCTTCCTGGTGGAGCAGGCCGGTGGCAAGGCGTCCGATGGCTTTGGCCGCATCATGGACATCCAGCCTACCGCCCTGCACCAGCGGACCCCCTACTTCGTCGGGTCCACCAGGATGGTGGAGCGGGCCGAGGCCTTCATGCGGGAGTTCTCCGCCCACGAGGATCCGGCCAACCAGGGCTGAGCCCGGGCCAGCGTCCCTTCGTCACGGGAGCCGTCAAGGCTCCCGTTCTTATTGGCGTGCTGGCGGGTTGAACCAGGTTGATATGCTGGCGGACTGGATTGGACTGGACTGGACTGGACTGGACTGGACTGGACTGGACTGACGGACTGACGGACTGACGGACTGACGGACTGACGGACTGACGGACTGACGGACTGACGGACTGACGCGGCGCCTCGGTTGTCGCGGTGCAATGGCTGGTGGCCCCCTTGCCGGGATGCCTGGCCTGGATACCTGGTCTGGATACGTGGGCGGGATAAATACGGCACGGGCCATCTGCGGGGCTATCGAGGTGCGTTGACCCCGTTTTTTGCCCACGATCATCCCCACATCCATCTGTTTTTCAGATGGGTTATGACTCAATGCATCGTATCAACAGATGGATTCGGCGGCAAAATGGTGCTGCCAGAAGGGCGAACCGAGGCGTCGGGGGCAAGAAGGCGGGCCGGGGGCGAGATGCCGCCCCTTGCCAGCAACGAAACGGGAGCCCTGGGGCTCCCGTTGTTATGGGCGGCAGGTCGCGCCCTGCTGACGTCATGCTTCCCCTCAGGGGGTGGCATGGCGGGCGAGATCCGCCAGCAGGCCGTCCACCAGTTTGAGGCGCATGGCCCTGTCCTGGGTCGGCACCTGGAAGCGCAGCCGGGTCGGCCCGTCCATCTTGTAGATGCGCGGCTGCTCCGAGAGCAGCTTGACCAGATAGGCCGGGTTGACGCGGGTTTCCTGGGTAAAGTCCAGATAGCCGCCGCGCTCGCTCATCTCCACCCGGCGAATGCCCAGCGCCGTGGCGCGCTGGCGGAAGGCGGCCAGCTCCATCAGCGTTTTGGTCGCCTCAGGCAAGAGGCCGAAACGGTCGATCAGCTCCACTTTGAGCTCCCGCAGTTCCTGCTCATCGGCGGCACTGGCGATGCGCTTGTACATGGAGAGGCGCATGTTGACGTCCGGGATGTAGTCGTCCGGGAGCAAGGCGGGCAGGCGCAGCTCCACCTCGGTGTGCTGGCTCATCAGCTGCTCGAGCGACGGCTCCTTGCCATGTTTGAGCGCCTCCACCGCCTGCTCCAGCATCTCCATGTAGAGGGTGAAGCCCACCGATTCGATCTGGCCGCTCTGATCGTCGCCGAGCAGCTCGCCCGCGCCCCGGATCTCCAGATCGTGGGTGGCGAGCGCAAAGCCGGCGCCGAGATCTTCGAGGGACGCGATGGCCTCCAGCCGCTTGGCCGCATCCTTGGTCATCAGCTTGGGATGGGGGGTGAGCAGGTAGGCATAGGCCTGGTGGTGGGAGCGCCCCACCCGGCCCCGCAGTTGGTGCAGCTGGGCCAGACCAAGGTGATCCGCCCGGTCCATGATGATGGTGTTGGCGCTCGGCACGTCGATGCCGGTCTCGATGATGGTGGTGCAGACCAGCAGGTTGAAGCGCTGGTGGTAGAAGTCCGACATCACCCGCTCGAGCTCCCGCTCGCGCATCTGGCCGTGGGCGATGCCGATGCGCGCCTCCGGCACCAGCTCGGCAAGATCGGCGGCGCACTTCTCGATGCTCTCCACGTCGTTGTGCAGGTAGTAGACCTGGCCGCCACGCTTCAATTCCCGCAGTACCGCCTCGCGCACCACCGCAGGTTCGTGCTGGCGCACGAAGGTCTTGATGGCGAGCCGCTTGGCGGGCGGGGTGGCGATGATGGAGAGATCCCGCATGCCGGACATGGCCATGTTGAGGGTGCGGGGAATGGGGGTCGCGGTGAGGGTGAGGATATCCACGTCGGCGCGCAGCGCCTTGATCTTCTCCTTCTGGCGCACCCCGAAGCGGTGCTCCTCGTCGACGATGAGCAGGCCCAGATCCTTGAAGGTGAGCTCGGCGCCGAGCAGCTTGTGGGTGCCGATGATGATGTCCACCTTGCCCTCGGCCATCTCCTTCATCACGGCGCTCTGCTCCTTGGCGGAGCGGAAGCGGCTCAGTACCTCCACCCGCACCGGCCAGTTGGCGAATCGGTCGCGGAAGTTGTCGTAGTGCTGCTGGGCCAGGAGGGTGGTGGGCACCAGCACGGCCACCTGCTTGCCGCCGTGCACGGCCACAAAGGCCGCCCGCATCGCCACTTCGGTCTTGCCAAAGCCCACGTCGCCGCACACCAGGCGGTCCATGCTCTTGGCCTGGCACATGTCGCCGAGCACAGCGTTGATGGCATTGAGCTGATCCTCGGTCTCCTCGAACGGGAAGCTCGCGGCAAACTGGCGGTAGGCCTCCCGGTCGTGTTTGAAGGCAAAGCCGTGGCGGGCTGCCCGCATGGCATAGACATCCAGCAGCTCGGCCGCCACGTCCCGCACCTTCTCGGCCGCCTTGCGCCGCGCCTTGACCCAGGCCTCGCCGCCGAGCTTGTGGCTGGGCGGGTTGTCCGAGCCGGTGTAGCGGCTGATCAGGTGCAAACTGGTGACCGGCACGAACAGCTTGTCGCCGCCGGCGTATTCCAGGGTCAGAAACTCGGTGGGCAGGCCGCCTGCGTCTATGGTCTCGAGCCCCAGATAGCGACCGACCCCGTGATCCAGGTGCACCACCGGCTGGCCCTGGGTCAGCTCGCCCAGGTTTCGGATCACCGCATCCGAGCTTAAGTTCTTGCTCTTGTCCCGCTGGCGCTTGCTGCGGATCTTGCCGCCGAGCAGCTCGGCTTCGGTGATGAGGGCAAGGGGCGTCTGGCTGGGCTCTTGCAGCAGGAAGCCCCGCTCCAGGGGACAGACCAGCAGCCCGTGGCGCGCATCGCTCGAGAGGAAGGCGTCGAGGGAGGCAAACTCCCGGGGTTGCAGGTTGATCCGTGCGAGCAGATCCCCGAGCCCCTCGCGCCGCCCCTCGGACTCCACCGCAAACAGGGTGCGCCCGGCAAAGCCTTGCAGGAAACCGTCAAGGGCCAGCAGGGGCTGTTCCTTGCTGTGGTCGAGCTGCAGATCCGGCAGGGGGGCGAGGGGCAGATCCTGCTGACCCGCTCCGCCGTCAACGGTCGCTTCCTGCAGCCGCACGGCGCCATAGTCCCCGAGGGCGGCGAAGAGCTGCTCCACCGGCAGATAGATCTGCTGGGGCGGCAGCAGGGGACGGGTGTTGTCCCAGCGCCTATCTTCATAGCGCTGGCCGATGTCGTTCCAGAAGCGCTGGGCCGCGGGGTAGATCTCCCCCACGGTGAGCAGCAGGGTGTTGCCTGGCAGGTAGTCAAACAGGCTGGCGGTCTGGTTGAAGAAGAGCGGCAGGTAGTATTCGATGCCGGCGGGCCAGCGCCCCTTGCTCACCTCCTGATAGACGGAGCCCTCGGCCCGGGAGATCTCGAACTGTTCGCGATACTGGCCACGAAACAGCTCGATGGCCCCCTCGTCGGTGGGAAATTCCCGGGCGGGCAGCAGGCTCACCGACTTCACCGGCTCGCTGGAGCGCTGGGTCTCGGGATCGAAGGGGCGGATGGAGTCCACCTCGTCGTCGAAAAAATCAATGCGATAGGGGCGGCTGCTCCCCATGGGGAAGAGATCCAGCAGGGAGCCGCGGGCGGCGAATTCGCCGTGCTCCAGCACCTGTTCCACCGCCACGTAGCCCGCCTGCGCCAGACGCCCGCGCAGCTGCTGCAGGTTGAGGCGCTGGCCGCTTGTGACCATCAGGCTGTATTTGTCGAGATAAGCCTGGGGCGCCGTGCGCAGCATCAGGGTGGAGATGGGCACGATGAGCACGCCGTGGCGCATCTGCGGCAACTGGTAGAGGGTCTCGAGGCGCTGGGAGATGATGTCCTGGTGGGGAGAGAAGCTGTCGTAGGGCAGGGTCTCCCAGTCCGGGAACAGCAGCACCGGGCAATCCTGATCCGCCAGCAGGAACCCCAGTTCCTGTTCAAGGCGCAGGGCGCTCGGGGTATCGGCGGTGACCAGCAGGACGGGTCTTCGGGCTTCCCGGGTGAGGCGGGCGGCAACCAGCGCCAGGCTGCTGCCGACCAGCTGGCCGAACGTTGTCTTCTGGCCCGCTTTGGCGGGCAAGGCGGGGAGGGTCATTGGCATCATCGGAGTCTTTTACTGTTGGCGTTCTTTTGACATGGACCTGGGTTAGCGCTGACGTTCCTGGGCACGCAGCTTGAGCTGTTTCGACTGCACATGCAGGCTGGCGCGCACCAGCAGCTCCCGGTCATCCTCGCGGATGCGCACGTAGTCGAGCACCACATGGGTGCCGTGCTCTCCGGCGTTCCGCTGCACAACCTCGCCGTAGCAGTAGACGGCGGAGGCCTCTTCCCGCAGGAAGATCTTGAGCCGCACGATCTGGTGCAGGGCGGGGGCCTCCCCGTGCCCCTGGTGGGGGTGCAGGTAGGTGAGCTGCCCGGCGCCAAAGCGCAGGGTGTGGAAGCGGTGCTCAGGGTGATCCTGGGCCGCCAGCACATAGCCCATGATCATGTCGATCTTGCGGGACTGCTGATTGATGATCTCCACCAGATCGTGCATGGACTCGTTCTGGCTGCGCAGCAACCGGCTGCTCACCAGATCGATGGAGGTGATGGCGGAGGCGATGCGAAACGGCTCGGGCAACTCGGCCTCCAGGGCCTCCAGCGTCGGCAGACGAAAGTCGGCCGGCATGGGGATCACATTGACCGGCGTGGCATGGGTGACGCTGAAGAACTGTTCCTGCATGGAGGCTATCCCTTGTTGTCATAGACGGTTTCCCTTTATTATCCGGTATCTTATTTCGTTGGCAACGTAGATATCCTTGAAGACCGGACTTTTTCAGCCACTGTCGCTGGCCATCGGCCTGCGTTATGCAGGCTCGCGACGCAGTAACCGCTTCGTCTCCTTTATCTCCCTGTTCTCCACCTTTGGCATCGCCATCGGGGTCGCCGCCCTGATGGTGGTGATCTCGGTGATGAACGGGTTCGAAGGCCAGCTCAAGGGACGCATCCTCGGGGTGATCCCCCATGTGGTGGTGACCAATCAGGCCGGACGCATCGAGGCCGAGCCCGAAGGTCTGCCCGATCTGGCCCGCCTGCCCCACGTGGTGGCCACGGCCCCCATGCTCGACAGCGAAGGCATGCTGCAAAGCCCCGGTCAGCTCACCGGTGTGAGCGTGCAGGGGATTGATCCCGCCCGCTGGCCCAAGGATGACATCCTGCACGCCCAGATGCTGGGTGGGCGCCTTGACAGCCTGCAGGCCGGTGAATACCACATCGTGCTGGGGCAGGGGGTGGCCAGCCGCCTCAAGGTCTCCATCGGCGACCAGGTGCGTCTCATCCTGACCGAAGGTACCCGCTTCACCCCCTTTGGCCGGGTGCCGGCCCAGCGTCTTTTCACCGTCTCCGGCATCTTCGGGGTCGGCGCCGACGTGGACAGCCAGGTGGCCCTGATTGCCCTGGGGGATGCCCAGCGCATGCTGCGCCTGCCCGCAGACAAGGTGGGCGGCATCCGCCTCTGGCTGGACGATCCCTTCGCCGCCGACGAGGTGGTGAAGACCGCGTTGCCGGACGGGCTGGAGTGGCAGGACTGGCGCCGCGAGCGCGGCGAGCTGTTCCAGGCGGTGGCCATGGAAAAACGGATGATGGGGCTGATGCTGGTGCTGATCATCGCGGTCGCCACCTTCAACATCCTCTCCGCCCTGGTGATGGTGGTCACCGACAAGGAAGGGGAGGTGGCCATCCTGCGTACCATGGGCATGAGCGAATCCGGCATCGTCAAGATCTTCATGGTGCTGGGGGCGTCGAGCGGCGTCATCGGCGCCCTGTTCGGGGGGCTGGCGGGGCTGGCGCTCTGCTTCGGCCTCAATCCTCTGCTCAATGCCCTTGGGCTCAACCTCTATATGGCGGCGGGGGGCAGCGGTCTACCGGTCATCGTCGAGCCGGCCCAGGTCATGACCATTTTGCTGGGCGCCGTGCTGCTCAGCTTCAGTGCCACCCTCTACCCGGCCTCCCGCGCGGCCCGGGTCAAACCGGCGGAGGCGCTGCGTTATGAATAATTCATCTTCTGTTGTTACTGGTGCAAGTGGAGCCCCCGTTATGAATCAATCCGTCTCCTGCGAGCCGCTGCTGCGCTGCCAGGCCCTCAATCATGTCTACAAAGAGGGCAATCTGGAGACCCAGGTACTCAAGGGGATCGAGCTGGACGTTGCCCCCGGGGAGATGCTGGCGGTGGTGGGGAGCTCGGGCTCCGGCAAGACCACCCTGCTGCACCTGATGGGGGCGCTGGACAACCCCTCCAGCGGCGCCGTGCTGTTCAAGGGGCAGGACATCCATGGCTGGGACAGCCGCACCCAGGCGAGGTTTCGCAACCAGGAGTTGGGTTTCGTTTACCAGTTCCACCACCTGCTCTCGGAATTCAGCGCACTGGAAAATGCGGCCATGCCGCTGCTGATCGCCGGTGAGTCGGTGGCCAGCGCCACCGAGAAGGCGAGCAAGATGCTGGGGCGGGTGGGGCTCTCCCACCGTCTCAACCACAGACCGTCCGAGCTCTCCGGTGGCGAGCGCCAGCGGGTGGCCATCGCCCGAGCCCTGGTCAACGAACCCAGCCTGGTGCTGGCGGATGAGCCCACCGGCAACCTGGATCACGCCAGCGCCACCGCCGTCTATGAGCTCTTGTGCGAGCTCAATCGCGAGCTTGGCACCGCGTTCGTGGTGGTGACCCATGACTTGAGCCTGGCGGCCAAGCTCCACCGCCGGGTCACCCTGGTGAGCGGCATCATGGCGGAGGTCGCCTGATGTTCAAACCGCTGCCCCTGTTCCTGGGCCTGCGTTACAGCCGCTCCCGCCGTCGCAACGGCTTCATCGCCTTCATTTCGGCCTCCTCCCTCATCGGCATCGCCCTCGGGGTGATGGCCCTCATTCTTGGCCTCTCCGCCATGAACGGGTTCGAGCGGGAGCTCAAGAACCGGGTGCTCTCCGTGGTCCCCCACGGCGAGCTCATCGGCATGGAGGCGCCACTGCCTGACTGGCCGCGGCTCAGGGACTACCTGCTGGCTCAGCCCGGGGTGGAGGCGGCTGCCCCCGTCATTCGCCTGGACGGCCTGCTGGAGCACGGCTCCGCCCTCAAGGGGGTCCAGCTGCGTGCGGTGCTGCCGGAGCTGGAAGCCAATCTCTCCGATGCGGGCAACTTCATGACGGGTCGGGGCCTTCGCGAGCTGCAGGCGGGTGAACACGGGGTCATCCTCGGCAAGATCATCGCCGACAAGCTGGGGGTCAAGACAGGGGACACCGTCACCCTGCTGCTGCCCCAGGCGGGTGATGCCGCCGGCATCAAGAACCCGAAACGGGAGGCGCTCACCGTGGTGGGGCTGCTCGAGATCGGCGGCCAGCTCGACGGCCTGCTCGGCTTCATGCACCTGGCGGACGCCCAGGCCATCACCGGCATGGGCAGCGCGGTGGAGGGGTTCAGCCTCAAGGTGAACGACGTGCTCAAGGCCCAGTCCATCACGGTGGCGGCGGCCCAGAAATTCCCGCACTACGTCTATATCAGTAGCTGGATGAGCCGTCAGGGTTATCTCTATCAGGACATCCAGATGGTGCGCACCGTGATGTACGTGGTGATGCTGATGGTGGTGGCGGTGGCCTGCTTCAACATCGTCTCTACTCTGGTGATGGCGGTGAATGAGAAGCGCAGCGAGATTGCCATCTTGAAGACCATGGGGGCGAGCCCGGGCCAGATCCGGCTTACCTTCGTCATCCAGGGGATGGTGAACGGGGTGGCGGGAGCCTTGCTCGGCGCCCTGCTTGGCGGTCTGCTCTCCAGCAAGCTGACCCAGATCCTGAGCGCCATCGAAGGGGTTATCGGGCACCGTTTCCTGAATCCCGACATCTACTTCATCGACTTCCTGCCGACCGAGCTGCACATGCAGGACTTGCTCATCGTGACCGGCGCCGCCATCCTGATGAGCCTGGTGGCGACCCTCTATCCTGCCTGGCGGGCGAGCGGCCTGGTGCCGTCCCGGGAACTGGGGCATTGATGCCCATGGATGTGATAAAGGGCCCTGCGGGGCCCTTTTTATTGTCACTCTTTTGTGGGGAAACCCCCGACGTGGCGGTTATCGGGGCAATACGCAGGAGGAGATGATGCCCGGTGCCGTGTTAATGGCATCAATGGGCATTCAACTCATCGAGAGGCAGTGAAAAACTCCCCACGAAGACATCGATGAAGTAGCGCATGGCGGGGTTCATCCTGGCGTCCAGCATCTGCTCGAGGCGCTTTCGCGCGGGCTCGAACTCCCGGTTGCCGACGCTCAGCTCCTCCAGACACTTGGTGTAGGCGCAGAGGGTGTCTGCATCCTTCACCAGGCTGGTGAGGGCCTCGTCCTGGGCGCCGGAGTCGAGCAGGGGGCGAAAGTCCTCTACCAGCTCAGGCGGCAACATGCCCAGCAGGCGCTGCTCGGCGGCAAGCTCAATCTTCTTGTATTCGCGGGCGATTTCGGGATTGAAGTACTTGACCGGGGTGGGCAGATCCCCGGTCAGCACCTCGCTGCTGTCGTGGTAGAGGGCCATGACGGCGGCCCGGTCTGCATCCACCTGAGCGCCGAACAGGCGATTGCTGATAAGACCGAGGGCGTGGGCCACCATGGCGACCTGCAGGCTGTGCTCGGCGATGTTTTCGGGCTGGATGTTGCGCATCAGGGGCCAGCGGTAGATGAGGCGCATACGGGCGAGGTTGGCAAAAAAATGGCTGGGCAGCATGGAAGACCTCGAATGGGGCAATGAAAAAGGGCAGACCCTAGTCTGCCCTTTTTTCCACCCGCAAGGATAGCCTGAGATGGGCCCTCAGCGGATGTAGCGACCCGATTCGGCCTCGTGGTTGGTCACTATCATCTGGCCGATGGGGGCCAGGCTGATGAGGGCCAGCTTGAGGTGCTGGATGCCGAACGGGATGCCGACGATGGTGACGAAACAGGCCAGCGCCGAGGCAATGTGGCCGATGGCCAGCCAGACCCCGATGAGCACAAACCAGAGAATGTTGCCAATCAGCCCCAGGGCGCCGGTGCCGATGTCGCTCTGGCCCGTCATGCTCTTGCGGCTCACCGCCTGCTTGCCAAACGGGAAGAAGGTGAAGGTGCCGATGACGAAGCAGGCGCGTCCCCAGGGGATCCCGATGAGGGAGACGAAGCAGAGCAGCCCCGCCAGCCACCAGGCCAGCCCCATGAAGACGCCTCCCAGCACGAACCAGAACAGATTGAACAAGAAGCGGAAAAAGGACATGTGGGTGACTCCAGCAGCACGTGAATTGGCTGTCACCATAGCGAGGCCGGCCGGGGGACGCAATGGCACAGGCGAGAAGGTGGACAATTTGGGTCGCAGCACGCCATTTTTGTGCCCGATTGGCGGCGGATGGCGATCAAAATGGCCCGTTTACCGTGAAAAAGAGTGAGCCAGTGCAAATTATTGCGGATGGAATGCTTGAACTCGGTGCAAGGCTTCCCCATATAGGAGAAAGTCTTGCGCAAATTGTGCTGTCTGTGCCCCGGATGGGGGATGTGCGGCTCGACGCGACCACTGCACGCCGCTATAATGTCGCGTCATATTTTCTCATCACAAAGACAGTCGTTGTCTTTATAAACAGGAAGACTCCGGGCTTGCCCGGGGGCAATAAAGGGTCAGCACGCAGTGCTGAGTTGAACGAGGTAAAAGAATGCAAGTTTCTGTAGAGACAACCCAGGGTCTGGAACGCCGTCTTACCATCACTGTACCGGCCGCTACCGTTGACGCCGCCGTGCGCAAAGAATTGAATGGCCTGGCCAAAACCCGTCGCATCGACGGTTTCCGTCCTGGCAAGGCTCCGGTTGCCATCATCAAGAAGATGTTCGGTGCCATGGCTCACGCCCGCGTTGCCGATGAAATGATGCAGAACAACTTCATCAAGGCCATCATCGAGAACAAACTGAGCCCGGCTGGCGCCCCGACCATGGATCCGAAAGAAATCAAAGAAGGTCAGGATTTCGAGTTCACCGCCACTTTCGAAGTGTATCCGGAGTTCGAAGTTGCCGGTCTGGAGAGCATCAAGGTCGAGAAGCCGGTTGCCACCGTTAAGGACAGCGACCTGGAAAACATGATCGACACCCTGCGCAAGCAGCACGCCACCTGGACTGAAGCCGCTGTGGCTGCCGCCAACGGCATGCGTGTGACCATGGACTTCGTCGGTTCCATCGACGGTGAAGAGTTCGACGGTGGCAAGGCTGAAGGCTTCACCCTGGAACTGGGCGCTGGCCGCATGATCCCGGGCTTCGAAGACGCCATCCTGGGCAAGAAAGCGGGCGACGAGTTCACCATCGAGGTGACTTTCCCGGCTGACTACCACGCCGAAGCCCTGAAGGGCAAGGCTGCCAAGTTTGCCTCCAAGCTGCACAAGGTTGAAGAGCAAGTGCTGCCCGAGCTGACCGAAGAGTTCGTCAAGCGTTTCGGCATCGAGAGCGGCAGCGTTGAAGAGCTGAAGGCTGAAGTGCGCAAGAACATGGAGCGCGAACTGGCCCAGGCCCTGAAAAACAGCGTGAAAGAGCAGGTACTGAACGGCCTGGTTGAAGCCAACCAGATCGATCTGCCGAAGGCTGCTGTTGCCCAGGAAATCGACACCCTGCGTCAGCAGGCTCTGCAGCGCTTCGGTGGCTTCCAGGGCGGCAACGCCCCCGAGCTGCCGGCCGAGCTGTTCCAGGCCCAGGCCGAGCGCCGTGTCCGCGTTGGTCTGCTGCTGGGTGACGTCATCCGCACCAACGAGATCAAGGCTGACGACGCCCGTGTGACCAGCATCATCGAGTCCATGGCCACTGCCTACGAAGATCCGAAAGAAGTGATCGAGTACTATCAGCAGAACGAGCAGATGCTGAACGGCGTGCGCAACCTGGCCATTGAAGATCAAGCCATCGATCTGATCCTGTCCAAGGCGCAAGTCACCGAGAAAGAAGTTGCCTTCGACGAAGTGATCAACAAGTCCGGTGCCGCTGCCTAAGAACATTTGACTTAAGGTCAAAACTGTTAAGTATAATGGCTCGTGTGATCTCCACTCGGGCCATTTTATTTTAGGGACAATGCCTTATGTACAAGAACTATAACGATGTGACTGAATCCCCACGCAATGCGCTCATCCCGATGGTGGTAGAGCAAACCGCGAAAGGGGAGCGTTCCTACGACATCTATTCCCGTCTGCTGAAAGAGCGGGTGATCTTCCTGACCGGTCAGGTCGAGGATCACATGGCGAACCTGGTGGTGGCCCAACTGCTGTTCCTGGAGTCCGAGAACCCGGATCAGGACATCAGCATCTACATCAACTCGCCGGGTGGCGCCGTCACTGCGGGTATGTCCATCTATGACACCATGCAGTTCATCAAGCCGGACGTGAGCACCGTCTGCATGGGGCAGGCCTGCTCCATGGGGGCCTTCTTGCTGGCCGGTGGCGCCAAGGGCAAGCGTTTCTGCCTGCCCAATGCCCGAGTGATGATCCACCAGCCGCTGGGCGGCTTCCAGGGGCAGGCTTCTGACATCCAGATCCATGCCCAGGAGATCCTGAAAATCAAGAATACCCTGAACGATCGTCTGGCGTTCCATACCGGTCAGGACATGGCCACCATCGAGCGCGACACCGACCGTGACAACTTCATGTCCGCCGAGCAGGCCGTTGCCTATGGTCTGGTTGACGGCATCCTGAGCCAGCGCGGCTGAGCAGGGTACCCCGTCCTGTTGTAAACTCAGCAGGACGATCCATCCTCTATTGATAAAACGAGGTCGCTGAATGACAGAGAAACGCAAGGGTGAGGGCGACAAGCTGCTGTATTGCTCTTTCTGCGGCAAAAGCCAGCATGAAGTGCGCAAGCTGATCGCTGGCCCTTCCGTCTACGTATGTGATGAGTGTGTCGAGCTGTGCAACGACATCATCCGCGAAGAGATCCGCGAGATCTCTCCCAAGCGCGATGGTAGCGAGCTGCCGACCCCTCATGAGATCCGCGCCCATCTGGACGACTACGTGATCGGTCAGGAGTACGCCAAGAAGGTGCTGGCAGTGGCTGTCTACAACCACTACAAGCGTCTTCGCAGCGGCAGCGAGTCCGGTGGCGTGGAGCTGGGCAAATCCAACATCCTGCTGATTGGCCCCACCGGCAGCGGCAAGACTCTGCTGGCCGAGACCCTGGCTCGTCTGCTGGATGTGCCCTTCACCATGGCCGATGCTACCACCCTGACCGAAGCCGGTTATGTGGGCGAGGACGTGGAGAACATCATCCAGAAGTTGCTGCAAAAGTGCGACTACGACGTGGAGAAGGCCCAGCGTGGCATCGTCTACATCGACGAGATCGACAAGATCTCCCGCAAGTCGGACAACCCCTCCATCACCCGCGACGTCTCCGGGGAAGGGGTGCAGCAGGCACTGCTGAAACTGATCGAAGGCACCATCGCCTCCGTGCCGCCCCAGGGCGGTCGCAAGCACCCGCAGCAGGAGTTTTTGCAGGTCGACACCTCCAAGATCCTCTTCATCTGTGGTGGTGCTTTCGCGGGGCTGGACAAGGTGATCGAGCAGCGCTCCGTCAAGGGCACCGGCATCGGTTTTGGCGCCGAGGTGAAATCCAAGAATGCCAAGGCAACCCTGAGCGAGAACTTTGCCAAGGTGGAGCCGGAAGATCTCATCAAGTACGGTCTCATCCCCGAGTTCATCGGCCGTCTGCCGGTGGTCGCGACCCTGACCGAGCTTGACGAGGCTGCCCTCATCCAGATCCTGAAAGAGCCGAAAAACGCGCTGACCAAGCAGTATGCCGCGCTGTTCGCCCTGGAAGAGGTGGAGCTGGAGTTTCGTGACGACGCGCTCAATGCCATTGCCCGCAAGGCCATGGAGCGCAAAACCGGTGCCCGGGGTCTGCGTTCCATTGTCGAGGCCGTACTGCTCGACACCATGTATGACCTGCCCTCCCTGAAAGGGGTCAGCAAGGTGGTGATCGACGAGACGGTGATCAAGGGAGACTCCGCGCCCCTGATGATCTACGACAATCCCGAGACTCAGGCCGCAGCCTCAGAGTAACTGTCTGATTTTTAATCACATAAAGGGGCTTTTTGCCCCTTTCATGCTTTTTACGGCCAAGGCGATTGAATCTCATCTTTGCGCCCCCATATACTCAGCCAAGCCTTTGCCAACGGTATAACAAGCCGAGAGGACATATATGAACCTAGAGCGTTCAGAACGCATCGAGATTCCCGTCCTGCCTCTTCGTGACGTGGTGGTCTATCCCCACATGGTCATTCCACTCTTTGTGGGGCGGGAAAAATCCATTCGCTGTCTGGAAGCGGCCATGGAGCAGGACAAGAAAGTCCTGCTGGTGGCCCAGAAGGATGCGTCGACTGACGAACCGACGGTGGAGGAAATTTTCTCCGTCGGGACAGTGGCCAATATTCTGCAGATGCTCAAGCTGCCGGACGGCACCGTCAAGGTGCTGGTGGAGGGGGGCCAGCGTGCCCGCCTTGAGCGGATGATCGACGATCGCGACTTCTTTGTCGGGGAGGCCCAGTACATCGCGTCCGCCCCCATCGAGGAGAAGGATCAGGACGTGCTGGTGCGCTCTGCCATCGGCCAGTTCGAAGGTTACATCAAGCTCAACAAGAAGATCCCGCCCGAGGTACTCACCTCGATTTCGGCGATTGACGATGCGGCGCGCCTGGCCGATACCATGGCTGCCCACATGCCGCTCAAGCTCGAAGACAAGCAGAAGGTGCTGGAAATCGCCTCCGTGTCCGAGCGCATCGAGTTTCTGATGGCCATGATGGAGTCGGAGATCGACCTGTTGCAGGTCGAGAAACGCATCCGCTCTCGGGTCAAGAAGCAGATGGAGAAGAGCCAGCGGGAGTATTACCTCAACGAGCAGATGAAGGCCATCCAGAAAGAGCTGGGTGAGCTGGAAGACAGCCCGGATGAATTCGAAGCCCTCAATCGCAAGATTGAAGAGGCCGGGATGCCGGAGGATGCCCGCGAGAAGGCCCAGGCCGAGCTCGCCAAGCTCAAGATGATGTCCCCCATGTCGGCGGAAGCCACCGTGGTGCGCAGCTATGTGGACTGGATGGTGCAGGTGCCCTGGAAGGCCCGCTCCAAGGTCAAGAAAGACCTAGGCAAGGCCCAGGAGGTGCTGGATGCGGATCACTATGGCCTGGACAAGGTCAAGGATCGCATCCTCGAATACCTGGCAGTGCAGGCGCGTGTGAACAAGCTTAAGGGCCCCATCCTCTGCCTGGTCGGGCCTCCCGGGGTGGGCAAGACTTCCCTGGGCCAGTCCATCGCTAAGGCCACCGGCCGCAAGTATGTGCGCATGGCCCTGGGTGGGGTGCGTGACGAGGCGGAGATCCGTGGTCACCGCCGTACCTACATCGGCTCCATGCCCGGCAAGCTCATCCAGAAGATGGCGAAAGTCGGCGTGAAGAACCCGCTGTTCCTGCTCGACGAAATCGACAAGATGAGCTCGGACATGCGTGGCGATCCCGCTTCCGCCCTGCTGGAGGTGCTGGATCCCGAGCAGAACAGCAGCTTCAACGATCACTATCTGGAAGTGGATTATGACCTGTCGGACGTGATGTTCGTGGCCACCTCCAACTCCATGAACATACCGGGTCCGCTGCTGGACCGGATGGAAGTGATCCGTCTGTCCGGTTACACCGAGGACGAGAAGCTCAACATTGCCAAGCAGCACCTGGTGGCCAAGCAGATCCAGCGCAACGGCCTGAAGCCATCCGAGATCACCATTGAGGATTCGGCGCTGATCGGGGTGATTCGCTACTACACCCGCGAGGCGGGTGTGCGCAGCCTGGAGCGTGAAATCTCCAAAATCTGTCGCAAGGCAGTCAAACGCATCCTGCTGGACAAGAGCATCAAGCATGTTCAGGTCAACCAGGAGAACCTCAAGGAGTTCCTGGGGGTACAGCGCTTTGACTATGGCAAGGCCACCGACCAGAACCAGATTGGTCAGGTGTGCGGGCTGGCGTGGACCGAAGTGGGGGGCGATCTGCTCACCATCGAGACCACCAACATGCCGGGCAAGGGCAAGCTCACTTACACCGGTTCCCTCGGTGACGTGATGCAGGAGTCCATCCAGGCGGCCATGACGGTGGTGCGGGCCCGTGCCGAGAAGCTGCGTATCAACGGCGACTTCTACGAGAAGCGCGACATCCACGTGCACGTGCCGGAAGGGGCGACCCCGAAAGACGGCCCGAGCGCCGGTATCGCCATGTGTACCGCCCTGGTCTCCAGCCTCACCGGCAACCCGGTGCGTGCCGACGTGGCCATGACGGGTGAAATCACCCTGCGTGGCGAGGTGCTGCCCATCGGTGGTCTCAAGGAGAAACTGCTGGCGGCCCACCGTGGTGGCATCAAGCGTGTGCTGATCCCGAAAGAGAACGAACGTGACCTCGAGGAGATCCCGGCCAACGTCAAACAAGATCTTGAAATCTATCCGGTTCGCTGGATTGATGAGGTGCTTGCACTGGCGTTGCAGGACAATCCGCAAGGTTTCGAACGCGTTTCTGTCGTGTAAATGTTGATGCGCCGCAAATTTGGCGCATTCGGGGGGTGGTTAAGGCTTGCATGCACCGGACAACGGAAGTAGCCTTGACCACCGATCGGGTACTCATGATGAGTCGCAATGCGTGATGTGGCGCGGGTTTGCGCCAGATTGTCACTTGCAACTGATCAGGAGGCTTGTTATAAAACCTCCACTTGTTGTGGCCAGGGAAATCAGCGCCGCAGCGATGTTCGATAAAAGGGGAATATAAGAGTGAATAAATCTCAACTGATTGACAAGATTGCAGACGGTGCTGATATCTCCAAAGCTGCCGCTGGCCGTGCGCTGGATGCCTTCATCGATGCCGTGGGCGAAGCCCTGAAAGAGGGTGACCAGGTTGCTCTGGTTGGTTTCGGTACTTTCGCCGTTCGCGAGCGTGCAGCCCGTTCCGGCCGCAACCCGCAAACTGGTGCGACCATCGAAATCGCTGCCGGTAAAGTTCCTGCCTTCAAAGCCGGCAAGGCCCTGAAAGACGCGGTCAACTAAGCCGGTCGCTGATATCTATCGGCACCGTCCTTGGTCTCTGACCAGACAAGTGAGAGGGCTCTCCCTCATACTGCTTGACCAAGGCGCATCGCAATCGGTGCGCCTTTTCATTATTTACGCCCATCGAGTTCGGGAGCATAAGTACAAACATGATGTTGGATAAACTACGCGAAGGGGCGCAGGGCAAGGTAGCCAAGGTTATCTTGGGCCTGATCATCCTCTCCTTTGCCTTGGCCGGGGTAGGCAGCTACCTCAATGGCCCGGCACGTACCGCCCCCGCCACCGTCAACGGCAATGACATCAGTGCCCCCGCACTGGAGAATGCCTACCGCAATGAGCGGGCCCGTATGGAATCCCAAATGGGTGAGGCCTTCAACCAGCTGGCCGCCAATCCCGATTACATGAAACAGTTCCGCCGTGGCGTGCTGGACCGTCTGATCGATCAGGCGCTGATCGATGACAAGGCCCGCTCCCTGGGTCTGCGCGTCAGCGATGAGCAGATCAAGCAGGCCATCGTCGCCATGCCCGAGTTTGCCGAGAACGGCAAGTTCAGCAATGACCGCTACCTGCAGCTCATTCGCCGTGCCGGCATGACCCCCGAGATGTTCCGCGACTCCCTGCGCCAGGACATGGTGCGCCAGCAATTGATGGGCGCCGTGCTGGGATCGGAGTTCGCCCTCAAGGGTGAAGCCGAGCAACTGGATCGTCTCTACAACCAGACCCGTGACCTGCGCCTGATCCGTCTGGCCGCTTCCGCCTATGTGGACGGGATCGAGGTGAGCGATGCCGAGGTGGAGCAGTTCTACAAGGCCAACAGCGCTCGCTTCATGAACGACGAGACGGTCAAGGTCGACTATCTGCTGCTCGATGCCGCGAACCTTGGCAAGAACATCAAGGTCACCGAGCAGGATGCCCAGGATTACTACGACCAGCATCAGGATCTGTTCCAGCGTCCCGAGCGCCGTCAGGTGGCGCACATCCTGATCCCGTTTGGCAAGGATGAAAAGGCCGCCGAGCAGAAAGCCGAGGCCGTGCTGGCCAAGGCCAAGGCAGGTGACGATTTCGCCGCGCTGGCCAAGGCCGACTCCTCCGATACCTTCTCTGCGAAGAAGGGCGGGGAGCTCGACTGGTTCGAGAAAGGGGTGATGGATCCTGCCTTCGAGAAAGCCGCGTTCGCGCTGGCCAAGGCTGGCGATCTCTCCGCCGTGGTGAAGAGCCCGTTCGGCTTCCACATCATCAAGCTGCTGGGAGTCGAGCCTGCCAAGACCAAGCCCTTCGT
This sequence comes from Aeromonas sp. s6, assembly GCF_040907815.1. Taxonomy (NCBI): domain Bacteria; kingdom Pseudomonadati; phylum Pseudomonadota; class Gammaproteobacteria; order Aeromonadales; family Aeromonadaceae; genus Aeromonas; species Aeromonas sp. s6. Next base: position 37,148 of record NZ_JBFOCN010000120.1, on the reverse strand, counting down.
GGACGTGATGAGCGATACCATCGCCCGTCTGCAATCTGAGAAGGCCAAGGAGCAGTTCTTCGCCGAGCAGCAGAAGATGGCCGACAGCAGCTTCGAGAACCCGGACTCCCTGGACTTGACCGCCGAAGCTATGGGTCTCCAGGTGCAGTCCACCGGCTATTTCAGCCAGGCCGATGCGCCGGCACCGCTCAATGATCCCAAGGTGCTCTCCGTGGCATTCTCCGAACAGCTGCGCGATGACAACACCAACTCCGACGTGATCGAGCTGGCTGACGGCAAGGCGCTGGTGCTGCACATCATGGGTCACCAGCCGAAGGCGGCCAAGCCGCTTGCCGAGGTGAAAGAGCAGGTGATCACCGCCATCAAGCACGACAAGGCCAGTGAAGTGGCCCGTGGCAAGGCCCAGGGTCTGCTGGACAAGCTCAAGGCCGGTCAGAACGTTCAGGCCGACCTGACCGCGCTGGGTCTGAAAGTGGATACCCATACCGGCGTATCCCGTTTCGCCCAGGAGATGGATCAGAACCTGGTGACCCAGGCGTTCCGCATGCCCCATCCGACCGATGGCAAGCCGAGCGTCGAGCTGGTGACCGAAGCCAACGGTGATCGTGTGGTGGTGGCGCTGGACAAGGTCAACGTCATCAAGGAGCCGTCCCAGATGGTGAGCCTGCTGCAAGGTCAGCTGGGTCAGGGCAAGGCACAGGCCGACTACAAGTCGCTGATCGACGAGCTGCGCAAGGCGGCCAAGATCGAATACTTCACCGACGTGGAAGCCACTGTCGAGTAAGTCAGCCTCACGGCCCCAAGTGTGAAAACGGCTCCATGATGGAGCCGTTTTTTTATCTGCACGCGGCACAAGGGAGAGCTGCTGCCCGCTCGCAGGGGGGATACGTCGTCCTAGTTTGCATCCCGCTCGGCGTTGCCAGCAGGCATAAAAAAACCGGCGCACGAGGCGCCGGTTCTGATCACTTTGCTTGAAGGCGGGGGATTACACCACACCCTGGGTGCGCAGGTAATCCTCGTAGGTGCCGCCGAAGTCGCGGATGCCGTCTTCGGTCAGCTCCAGGATGCGGGTCGCCAGGGAGGAGACGAACTCGCGGTCGTGGGAGACGAAGATCAGGGTGCCCTTGTACATCTCCAGCGCCAGGTTCAAGGATTCGATGGATTCCATGTCCAGGTGGTTGGTCGGTTCATCCATGATCAGGATGTTGGGGCGCTGCATCATCAGCTTGCCGAACAGCATCCGGCCCTGTTCACCACCGGAGAGCACCTTGACCGGCTTCTTGATGTCGTCCTGGGAGAAGAGCAGACGACCCAGCACGGAGCGCACCGCCTGCTCGTCTTCGTTCTCCTGCTTCCACTGGGCCATCCAGTCGAACACATTGAGATCGGTGTCGAAGTCTTCGGCGTGATCCTGGGCGTAGTAGCCGATCTGGGCGTTCTCGGACCACTTGATGGTGCCGGTATCCGGTGCCAGGGCACCGACCAGCGTCTTGATCAGGGTGGACTTACCGATCCCGTTGGTACCCAGGATGGCGACCTTCTCGCCCACTTCCAGCATCATGTTGAGCCCCTTGAACAGGGGACCGTCGCCATAACCCTTGGAGACGCCTTCGATCTCCAGGATGTTGCGGTAGAGCTTCTTGTCCTGCTCGAAGCGGATGAAGGGGTTCTGACGGCTGGATACCTTCACTTCCTCAATCTTGATCTTGTCGATCTGCTTGAGGCGGGAGGTAGCCTGGCTGGACTTGGAGGCGTTGGCGCTGAAGCGGGAGACGAAGGATTGCAGATCGGCGATCTGGGCCTTCTTCTTGGCGTTGTCGGCCAGCAGGCGCTCGCGGGCCTGGGTGGCAGCCAGCATGTACTCGTCGTAGTTGCCCGGGTAGACCCGCAGCTCGCCGTAGTCCAGATCCGCCATGTGGGTGCAGACGGAGTTCAGGAAGTGACGGTCGTGAGAGATGATGATCATGGTGCTTTCACGATCGTTGAGCACCTGCTCCAGCCAGCGAATGGTGTTGATGTCCAGGTTGTTGGTCGGTTCGTCCAGCAACAGGATGTCGGGGTTGGAGAAGAGCGCCTGCGCCAGCAGTACCCGCAGTTTCCAGCCCGGGGCCACTTCGCTCATCGGGCCGTTGTGCTGCTCGATGGGAATACCGGCACCCAGCAGCAGTTCGCCTGCGCGGGATTCGGCGGTGTAGCCATCATATTCGGCGACCAGGCCTTCCAGCTCGGCGGCCTTCATGTAGTCGTCGTCGGTGGCCTCCAGGTTGGCGTAGATGGCATCGCGTTCGGCGATGGCGGCCCACAGCTCGGTGTGGCCCATCATGACCACGTCCAGTACGCGCATCTCTTCGTAGGCGAACTGATCCTGGCGCAGCTTACCGATGCGCTCGTTGACATCCAGGCTCACATTGCCGCCGGTGGGTTCGAGATCGCCGCCGAGGATCTTCATGAAGGTGGACTTGCCACAGCCGTTGGCACCGATGAGGCCGTAGCGGTTGCCGCCGCCAAACTTGACGCTGATGTTCTCAAACAGCGGCTTGGCGCCGAACTGCATGGTGATGTTGTTGCTTGAAAGCACTGGAATGTCCCGGTTGGTCTGTCAAATGGCGCGCATTATGGCACAGATCCCCCGAAAGTTTTAGCAGGAACTGTGATCTGGCCCCATTGCAGGGGGGAAGATTTCACGACCAGGCCGGCAACGGGCTCCGGCCTCTCTTGCAGAGGGGAGGCGAGGGGGCGGTCATGAAAAAAGCCGGCACTGGGCCGGCTTGGATGCGTGGGATGCCACTTAGTGGGCGGAGGCGCCGGAGGCACCGAGCCCGGTCTGGGAGCGGACGAACTGCGGGAAGAACTTCGCATGCTCGTCGGAGGCTGCCTGGGACTTGTCGGTGACCGAGAAGAACCAGATCCCGATGAAGGCCAGCCCCATGGAGAAGAGCGCCGGGTATTCGTAGGGGAAGATGGCCTGGGCATGACCCAGCACCTTCACCCAGACGGTGGGGCCCAGGATCATCAGGGTCACGGCGCTGATGAGACCGAGCCAGCCGCCATAGACGGCGCCACGAGTGGTCAGGCGGGACCAGAACATGGAGAGGAAGAGCACCGGGAAGTTGCAGCTCGCCGCGATGGAGAAGGCCAGGCCCACCATGAAGGCGATGTTCTGCTTCTCGAACAGGATGCCAAGGCCGATGGCGACCACACCCAGCACCAGGGTGGTCATCTTGGAGACACGCAGCTCGTCGGCCTCGTTGGCCTTGCCTTCCTTGATGACGCAGGCATAGAGGTCGTGAGAGACCGCTGAGGCCCCCGCCAGGGTCAGCCCGGCCACGACCGCCAGTATGGTGGCAAACGCCACGGCGGAGATGAAGCCCAGGAACAGGCTGCCACCCACGGCGTCGGCCAGATGGACGGCCGCCATGTTGGTGCCCCCCAGCAGGGCGCCGGTGGCGTCCTTGAAGTCCGGGTTGGTGCTGACCAGCAGGATGGCGCCAAAGCCGATGATGAAGGTGAGGATGTAGAAGTAGCCGATGAAGCCGGTGGCATAGAACACCGATTTACGGGCTTCCTTGGCATCGCTCACGGTAAAGAAGCGCATCAGGATGTGGGGCAGACCGGCGGTACCGAACATCAGGGCCAGCCCAAGGGAGATGGCGGAGATGGGGTCGGCGACTAGGCCGCCCGGGCTCATGATGGCCGCACCATTGGCATGCACCTTGACCGCTTCGCTGAACAGGGTACCGACGTCGAAGTTGACGGACTTCATCACCATGATGGCCATGAAGGAGGCACCGGAGAGCAGCATCACCGCCTTGATGATCTGTACCCAGGTGGTGGCCAGCATGCCGCCGAACAGCACGTAGAGCACCATCAGGATGCCGACCAGCACCACGGCCACATGGTATTGGAGGCCGAACAGCAGCTCGATGAGCTTGCCGGCACCGACCATCTGGGCGATGAGGTAGAGGGCGACCACCACCAGGGAGCCGCTGGCGGAGAGGCTGCGCACCGAGGTCTGCTTGAGGCGGTAGGAGGCCACGTCGGCAAAGGTGTACTTGCCGAGGTTGCGCAGCCGCTCCGCGATCAGGAACAGGATGATGGGCCAGCCCACCAGGAAGCCGATGGAGTAGATGAGACCGTCGTAGCCCGAGGTGTAGACCAGGGCAGAGATGCCGAGGAAGGAGGCGGCGGACATGTAGTCACCGGCGATGGCCAGACCGTTTTGGAAGCCGGTGATGCGCCCGCCGGCGGCGTAGTAGTCGGAAGCCGAGCGGTTGCGCTTGGAGGCCCAGTAGGTGATGAACAGGGTCGCGGCCACGAAGATCACGAACATCACGATGGCCGAGATATTGAGGGGTTGGCGTTGCACCTCGCCGCTGATGGCGTCGGCCGCCAGCAAGGGGGTGGAGATCAGACCTGCCAGCGGCAGCAGAAACTTGCCTTTCATGATTGCGCTCCCTTGAGGATCTTCTGGTTCAGTTCGTCGAACTCGCCGTTGGCACGAAATACGTAGATACCGGTCAGCACGAAGGCCGATACGATGAGACCAATCCCGACCGGGATGCCACGGGTGATGCTGGAGCCTTCGCTCAAGGGGGTGCCAAGCCAGCCCGGTGCAAAGGCGATGAGCAGGATGAACGCCAGGTAGAGCCCCAGCATCAGGATGGAGAGGGTCCAGGCAAAACGCTGGCGTTTGGCGACCAGTGTCTGGAAGTTGGGATCTTGCTGGATCCGAAGATACGGTTGCTGTTCCATTGCAGTTCTCCATGACAGTGAATGTCAGCGGTGGATGAGGGGTTCCCTACCGGACAGCACGGCTGTCCATGTAAGCAAAATGTGAATTAAATGTTATTTCCGAACAATTAGACTTTGGGATAAGCCAGCGGGCCGCCCTGATGCAGGCGTACAAAGACAAGGGCGGCGGTGACAGCATCGCTCAGGGCGTCGTGGGGGGGCAGGGCTGGCAGCGCCAGATGGCGACAGATCGCGGCCAGGTGCAGATCGATGGCGGCGTCGGGATAGCGGCGATAGAGGTGATCGTGATAGAGGCGGCTCACCTCGATGCCGCGCTGGGGCAGGGTGAGCCCCCACAGCCGTTGGCAGGCGAGGTTGAGAATGCGCAGGTCATAGGCGATGTGATACCCCACCAGCTCACGGGGGCCGATGAACTCCAGCAGCGCGCGCAGCGCGGGCTCCAGTGCCATTCCCTGTTGCAGATCCTGATGGCGCAGGCCGTGGATCACCACGGACCCGGCGCTCAGGCTGGCGGGAGCCTGGACCCGGATGGCAAGGGCATCGCCCGTCTCTATCCGGTTGCCCCGGATGCGCACCGCCCCGATGGAGACGATCTCCGCCAGCGCCGGATCCAGGCTGGTGGTCTCGAAGTCCAGCGCCACCCACTCGTCGCCAGCAGGGCGGGCAAAGAGCGGGGCAAACTCCCCCTCCCGAAACGTCCTGCCAAGCCAGCGGCGGCGCCAGTGCATCCACATCGCTATTGCCTAAGACGAAAGTGCAAGGTGAGCCATTGCTGGAACTTCTTCACCTGGTGCAGGGCATGGCGCAGCAGATCCCGCTCTGCGGGGCCGAGGTCGGCCACCCGCACCCGTCCGTCTCCCTCCTGCAACTGGCTGCGCAGCCGAAGCCGCATGAACAGCCGGAAGGCCTCCGCCAGATTGGTGCCATAGTCCCGGCTGAGGCGTCCCTGGCCCACCAGGGCCTCGATGCGCCCCGTGGTCGAGGTCTCCAGGATCCCCGCCTCCAGGGAGAGTACCCGGACGCCGTGGACCAGAGGGAAGAGGCCGCCCCGCTTGAGATCCAGCCCCTCCGGGGCTTGCTCCAGCCTGCCAAAGAGGGTGAGGGGGGCGTGAAAGGCGACGGCGGCCCTTGCCATCTCCGCCAGCAGATCCGGCCGGTCGGCGAGGCAGGCCCGCAGGTGACGGGCGACGGGGGCGAGCCGGGCGCGATCTCCCGTGATGGCCTGGGCATCTGCCAGGGTGGCGAGCCAGAGCAGATCCGCTTCGCTGGCGCGCACACAGGCCTGCTCTATCCCTTGCAGCCAGCCGCCAAGCGGCTTCACCCAGGCCGGGTTGTTGACCATCACCCTGCCCGGGCAAGGGGGATAACCCAGGCGCGCCAGCAGGGCGCTGAAGGCGGCCAGATCCGCCGACTGGGTGGGCCACGGCAGGCCATCCGGCAGGATCAGGGCATTGTCCTGATCGGTTTTCTGGATCTGTTCGCCACGCCCCTCCGACCCCAGCATCAGCAGGCACACCTGCTCTTGCTGCGCCGCGGGGATCACCAGGGAAAAGGCCTTGGCGATCAACTGCTCGTTGATGGTGGCGATGAGCTTCATCAGGAACAGGGTGTGGATCCCCTGGGCAAACAGGGAGCGAATGAGCTGCTGCTGCTCCCGGGCGACCGCCTCGAGGGCGGCCGGGGAGTCGGCGCGGGCGATGCGCAGGGTCAACACATGGGAGTGGGTGGAGAAGAGCCCGAGCACCTGGGTCAAATGCAGGATGCCTGCCACCTCCTGCCCCTGCCAGATGACCAGGCGCTTGATGCGGTGGCGGGTCATCAGCAGCAGGGCATCGAACAGATAGCTCCCCAGTGGCAGACCCGTCAGCGGGGTGGGGGTCAGCACCGCCAGCGGCGCACTGAGCGGCAATCCCTTGAGGGTGAGGGCGTGGAGCAGGGTCTTGCGGGTGGCCAGGCTCAGGCTGCCGTCTGCTCCGGGATAGAGCAGGCAGTCGGTGCCCCTGGCCACCATGGCCTCGGTGGCGGCCAGGAGCGAGAGGCTGCTTTCCACGATGAGCGGCGCCTGCAGATGGTCGGGAGCGATGCGGGTCAGGATGAACTCCGCCAGGTTCTGCTGCCCGAGCTGGCTGCGCCGCTCCTGCTCCCGCTGGCGCTCCGCCAGGGTGGCGGTGAAGTAGCGGGCGATATGGGGGTGCGCGTCGCACAGGGCCAGAAAGACGGGGCGGGGAATGAGCTGGCAGAGGGTATCTTCCAGGGCGGCGAAACGGTGGCGGCAGTGCCCGTCAAACTGGGCACGGACGTCGAACATGTCCCCCTCGCCATAGTCGCCAAAGGATTGATGGGGGGCAGACTCTTCCACGGCCCCCTTGATGATGAGGTAGAGCCCGGCGGGCTCCTCCCCGGCGTGCTGCACCGTCTGGCCCGCGCGAAAGTAGCAGATGCTGAGGTGCTGACCGAGCCGCTGGCGTGCCTCCTCGTCCAGGCCGTCGAACGGTGGACGGGCAAAATTGAACAGAAGTGACATGAGAGGCTCCACCGTGACCATGGGGCCAGTCTGACAAAGGCTCTACCACCGGGCCAGCCGACTTTAGTCGCAGGCCCGGGGCGGCCTCCCTGTACCTGCCCATAACACTCTGGTAACGTTGTGGTATGACCAGTTGAATCAAAAGGACGAAGACGGAGATGGAAAAGCCAAGGGTCAAATGGGTGTTTCAGGAGGGGATCGCCGAGGTGATGCTCTGCCGGGGGGACAAGCTCAACGCGCTGGATCGGGCCATGTTCGACGCCATCGACGAGACGCTGAACGCGCTATCCCGGCAAAAAGGGCTGCGGGCCGTGATCCTGCACGGGGAGGGGCGGGCGTTCTGCGCCGGGCTGGATGTGAAATCCATGCTGAGGCAGCCTGTGGCGGCGCTGGAGATCCTCAAGCGCGAGGCGGACGAGGCGACCAACCTGGCCCAGCGGGTGGCCTATGGCTGGCATCAACTGCCGGTGCCCGTGATTGCGGTGACCCAGGGGGTCTGTTTTGGCGGCGGCCTGCAAATAGCGCTCGGCGCCGATTTTCGCTTCAGCACCCCGGATTGCCGCTTCTCGGTGATGGAGATCAAGTGGGGCATCATCCCCGACATGAGCGGCAGCGTCACCCTGCGCAACCTGATGGGGATGGATACCGCCATGGAGCTTGCCATGAGCGGGCGCGAGCTGGAAGCCAGCGAAGCCAAGTCCCTCGGCCTGGTGAGCCGGGTGTGCGCGGATCCCCTGGAAGAGGCGCGGGCCTTTGCCCGGACCCTGATCACCAAGTCGCCGGATGCGCTGGCGGGGATCAAGCAGCTCTACACCCAGGCCTGGGCTCGCAGTGACGAGGCCATGCTCAAGGAAGAGACCCGGTTGCAGAGGCAGATCCTGGGGCGCCCCAACCAGTGGCGGGCGACCCTCAACAGCCTGTTTCGCTGGCGCCTGCCATTCGGACCGCGCCGCAACGCGCTTTGAACCCCTCACCCATCCAACACAAATGAAAATGGCAGCCGAAGCTGCCATTTTGCATTGTGCCGTCTGATTACTTGGCAACGGTATCCGGGTCCGCCTCGAAGGGGTGGCCGGTTTGCTCGCGCATCAGGTTTACTTCGGCGCGGTTTTCAATCCAGTAGTCCGCGTTCTTGATGCCGAGCTTTTCCGGGTGGAACACGGGATCCAGACCCTTGGCCAGCTGTGCCTCGTAGTCTTTCAGACAGGCGAAAGCCGGCTTTTGCAGCATCAGGATGGCACCGATGTTGAGCCAGGCCATCAGGCCGACCCCGATGTCACCCAGGCCCCAGGCCAGATCGGCGGTCTTGACGGTGCCGTAGACGGTGGCAGCCATCAGCGCAATCTTCAGCAGGAAGGTGAGCCAGGGGCGGTTAATCTTGCGGTTGACAAAAGCGATGTTGGTTTCGGCGATGTAGTAGTAGGCCACGATGGTGGTGAAGGCGAAGAAGAACAGGGCGATGGCGACGAAGTAGTTGCCAAAGCCTGGCATCATGCTCTCCATGGCGGTCTGCACATAGCCGGGGCCTGCCGCGATGCCGGCGATGCCGGTGTAGAGGGCGGCACCGTCCGGACCCTGCACGTTGTACAGGCCAGTGATGAGCAGCATGAAGCCGGTGGCGGAGCAGACGAACAGGGTGTCGATATAGACGGAGAACGCCTGCACCAGGCCCTGCTTGGCCGGGTGGCTCACCGCCGCGGCGGAGGAGGCGTGGGGGCCAGTCCCCTGGGCGGCTTCGTTGGAGTAGACCCCGCGCTTGACACCCCACATGATGGCCAGACCCAGAATGGCGCCGAAGCCGGCTTCCATCCCGAAGGCACTCTTCCAGATGAGCAGGATCACGCCCGGCAGTTGGCCGATGTTCAGGGCGATGATGACGCAGGCCACGATGATGTAACCCAGCGCCATGAAGGGCACCACGGTACTGGCGAAATTGGCGATGCGTTTGACGCCGCCGAAGATGATGAAACCGAGCAGCAGCGCCAGACCGGCGGCGGTCACGTTGGGGTCGATGGCAAAGGCGGTCTGCAGGCTGGAGCCGATGGAGTTTGCCTGCACGCCCGGCAGCAGCACGCCGCAGGCGAAGATGGTGGCGATGGCGAAGGTCCAGGCATACCACTTCATGCCCAGGCCCTTCTCGATGTAGAAGGCCGGACCGCCGCGATATTCACCGTTGATCTTCTCCTTGTAGACCTGGCCCAGGGTGGACTCCACGAAGGCGGAGCTGGCGCCAAGGAAGGCGACCATCCACATCCAGAACAGGGCGCCCGGGCCGCCGAAGGTGATGGCAGTGGCCACACCGGCGATGTTGCCGGTACCGACGCGACCGGCCAGGGTCATGGAGAGTGCCTGGAAGGAGGAGACACCGGCATCGTTGCCCTTGCCCTGAAACATCAGGCGTATCATGCCTTTCAAGTGGCGCAGTTGCAGGAAACGGCTGCGCAGGGAGAAGTAGAGGCCTACCCCCAGACACAGATAGATGAGCGCTGGGCTCCAAATCACGCCATTGATGGCATTGACGATCTCATTCATGTACAACAACTCCTTTGTTGCGCTGTCTTGGCGAGGTCTATATGCCTCGCTCCCTTAACATTGAAATATGCGGTGACCAAGGGGGTCACTCAGGATTGTGCGGGACTTTCGACTGGTTAGTCCGCGGGATTTAACATATCGGTTTGTTCAGGGCCTTCCTAGTGAAAAGTGTTGTGGCTTTGTTAATTTGTGAATTGACATTAACAAATGGTGAATGGAACTGGACAAGATTCGGTACATACCCATCATCTGCCGCTTTGCCATGCCCAGAGGGCTGATTGAGGTAATGCAAATAGGAGGCCAGGAGTGGCAACAAGGGAAAACAGATACATCATTCGCCTCGCCGGGGAGGCGGATGGGGCCGGATTGACGGGGTTGTTTGCCCAGTTGGGCTACCCCAACCCTGACGGGGCGGTCAGCGCCAGGCTGGCCCAGCCCGATCCGGCGCGGGAGGTACTGGTAGCCCTGTGCGAGGGGATCCCGGTGGGGGTGCTGGTGTGGCACCACTTGCAACCCATGCACCTTGCACCAGCCTGGGGCCTGATCTCGGCGCTGGTTGTCGATGAGGGTGCAAGGGGCGGGGGCATCGGGGCCCTGCTGCTGGCGGCGGCAGAGCAGCGGGCGGCAGCTCTGGGGTGCGGCCAGCTGGAGCTCTCCAGCAGCCTCAAGCGCGAAGGGGCGCACCGATTTTATCTGGCGCAAGGGTATTGCGAGCGTCCGAAACGTTTTGTGAAAGCTGTCTGATTGGCAAGAGGAGTCTGTGTGTTCTGGTCCAGGTTGAAAGAGGTATTGGGTGGTGCATCTCCCCGGGAGCCTCGTCTCCCAGAAGAGCAGGAGTGGCGCGAGGCGCTGGCGGCGGTGCCCATCTTGCAGGGGCTTGAAGAAGAAGAGGCGCAGAGGCTGATGGAGCTGGCGCGCCATTTTCTCTCGCGCAAGACCCTCACCCAGATCGGGGTGGAACTGACGCCCCGCCAGCAGGGGGTGCTGGCCCTGCAGGCAGTGCTGCCCATCCTGCACCTGGGGTTCGATTGGTATCGAGGTTTCCACGAGGTGATCATCATCCCCGAGCCCGTGACCCGTCGTCAGGAGGTGCAGGACGAGTTCGGGCTGGTGAGCGAATTTGAAGAGGAGAACGCCGGTGAATCCTGGCCCCAGGGGCCACTGGTGCTGGCCTGGAGCGAATTGCAGCAGGACGGGGACTGGGACGGATTCAACCTGGTGATCCATGAGCTTGCCCACAAGCTCGACATGCTGGGAGGGGATGCGGACGGTGCACCGCCCCTGCCGCGGGGCATGGATCCCCAGCAATGGACCCGGGCGCTGCAAGGTGCGTTTGACGAGATGAACGATCAGTTGACCAGAGAGGAGGTGACCGAGATAGACCCCTACGCCGCCTCGCACCCCGCCGAATTCTTCGCGGTGTGCAGCGAGAGCTTCTTCACCGATCCGTTGCGTCTGCGTGTCGTCTACCCTGCGGTCTATGACCAGTTCGCCCGCTTCTACGGTCAGGATCCCGCTGCCCGCTACCCGGCCACCCGGTTGCTGGCCGGAGATCCCGGAGCGCAGGGCTGACCGGCACTGCGTCCGGGCGGCAGAAACACAAAAGGCACCCCTGAGGGTGCCTTTTTCGTGACAGCGATGTCGCCGGGTGCTTAGGCAGCGGCTTTGAGCTGGGCGGGAGCGGCTTTCTTCTGCTCGCCGATGGGCAGCACGGTGCGACCGAACTGCTCGTTGATCACGGTGGCCATGGCCAGGTAGATGGCGCTGGCGCCGCAGATGATGCCTTCGAAACCGGCGATGGTGCCGATCAGGGTACTGCCGGTGAAGTCACGGGCAGCCAGCAGGAAGAACAGCACGGTCAGGGAGGCGAACACGAACTGCTTCACGCGGGGGAAGTTGACGGTCCCGATCAGCATGAACAGGGTGAACATGCCCCACATCAGCAGGTACCAGCCCATGTAGGCGTGCGGGGTGGCCTCGGCCAGACCCATGGTCGGCATCACCAGCAGGAACACCAGGCTCCACCAGAAGGTGCCGTAGGAGATGAAGGCGGTGACACCGAAGGTGTTGCCACGCTTGTACTCCATGATGCCGGCGATGATCTGGGCCAGACCGCCATAGCACAGACCCATGGCCAGGATCATGGCGCTGATGGGGAAGAAACCTGCGTTATGGATGTTCAGCAGAATGGTGGTCATACCGAAACCCATCAGACCCAGAGGGGCAGGGTTGGCCAATTTTTCGCTCACGTGGTGTTCTCCAACAATAGAGGTGGGGTTGATAAAAGACGCGCGATTTTAGGCAGGCTCAGGGTCCCGGGCAAGGGGGGGACACACAGAAATGGTAAAAAAAGAACACGAAAGTTTAAGTGGCCAACCATTCGTGCCATTCAGGTAGACGAGTGGTGAATGAAAAACGTTTTCAACGTTGCGATTTTGTATAAAAGGCAACTTGGCATGAAAGTCGGCAACGACGATGGTGACTGGGACTGGTGAGGGAAACGCGCCCCGGATGGTCGCGTCATGGCGGTTTGATTGAAAAATGAGTTCATATGCCATCAGACCAGAGTGTTTCCCTCCTGTTTGTGGCGCATGGACCTCCCGTATCGCTTGCCATCGCAGTGTCCGTTGCGCTCCCCATTTTCTCGTCAACCCCGCGCTCGCCACCGTGTTCCCTACACAAGGGCGGGGCGCCTGAGAAACCCGCAGGCGCGCTGTGTTGACTGCCACGGGCGAAAGGGGCGCAAGATTAACGGGCAGGATCAGAGGCTGCCCTTGTCAGAAAGCCAGAGGCGGGATGGGCCATGGGCCCAGTAAAGACGCTTCGAAATGGAAGGGGGGCGCGGGGTTGGCCCTTTGGCGTGCGCGAGAGGGTGTTCAGGATTGGCCCGATTAGACACTGTATATCTAATCGGGCCATCTATTTTGACATGCCGACATGCCGACATGCCGACATGCGGGATAACGGGATAACGGGATAACGGGATAACGGGATAACGAGATCTTTCGAGACGGCTAGCGAGAGATAAATCCTGATGGCAGGGGTCGGGGGAGGTTAGAGAAGGGGAGGCAAGCAGGGATAAGGCAGCTCCACCATGATGTCGCCGCCGCTAGGCACAAAGGGAACAGCAGGGGCAAAGCGCGGGACCAGCCACCGCCCGCTCGCTCCGGCGGGAAAGAAAGGGATGAGAAAGGGTCGAGCAACTGGCACCGCACGGGTATCTGGGCGGTGGGCACCTTAAATGGCCAGGAAGGCGTTATCCGGTGGGGGTCGGGGGTGGGAGCCCCTTGGGCCATATGCCGTCGGGGCAAACAAGAGGGGCATCCGGCGGGCGCCGGATCAGTTGTCCAGGGTCAGCACCACCTTGGCTTCCTTGTCCGTCTCCTTCACCTGGCTGTCGAGCACGAAGAGGCGCTCCGGCGCGATGCCCTGGGTATCCACCAGATACTCCTTGGTGTTCTGGGCGCGGCGCATGGCGAGGTTTCGCAGGGACTTGGCGGTGATGAGCTGCTGATCCCGTAGCAGGAGCACCGCCTGGGCGCGCAGGGCCTCGCTCCCTTCATCGAGTCGCAACCGGTCGGCCAGATCCCCGAGATCTTCGTTGAACTTAGCTTCATAGGCCTCTGCCAGTGCGGATTGCATGGCGGGATCCTGCTCCAGCAGCGTCAAATCCACCGGGCTGCCGGTGGTCTTGGCCAGCAGCCGCTCAAGCTTCTGGCGCTGGAGGATGGGGCGCTCTTCGTTGAAGTTGACCTTGCCGCGAATGTTCATGCTGAGCTTGGGCCTCTCCTTGAGGGCCTGCGCGAGGGTGGTCAGCTTGGTCTGCTGGGTCGGGGTCAGGGCGGGATCGCCAGGTAGGAAGGGGAGCTCGTCGAGATCCTTGGTGCCCCCCGTCAAGGACGCAAGCAGGGAGAAGGGGGAGGTGATGGCCTTGCCGAGGGTATTGCCGAGCACGTCCCAGAAGATGTTGCCCAGGCTGAAATCAGGCTGATCCAGATTGCCCTTCACCTTGAGGTTCATCTTGATGACGCCGTTCGAATCGCTCAGCAGGGCGATGGCGAGGCCGAGGGGCAGATCCTTGGCCTGCTCGCTCTTGACCTTCTCCCCGAGTTGCAGCTTCTTGATGGTGATGTCGTTGTCCCCCTCCAGCCGGTTGCCCTGCAGCTTGTAGTTGAGTTTCATGGAGAGCTGCCCCTTGTCGATGGCATAGCCTGCATAGGTGCTGGAGTAGGGGGTGAAGGTGGTGAGCTCCAGATTGTTGAAGGCCACGGCCACATCCAGCACGGGATCCTCGATGAGCAGGTTGGCGCCCCCCCGGATGGTGACGGGGGCGTAGCGGTCCACCTTGCCGTTGAAGGCGAGCTCGGAGCGCTGCCCCGGGGTGTTGCTGATATGGCGGCTCTGGCCGTCGAGGGAGGCGATGTCCACCACGAACTCCGGGCTCAGGCTGCGATCGGCGAAGCGCAGGTTGCCCTGGGCGGTACGGATCTGATCGATGACGATGTGCGGGGCGGGGGCGCTCTCCCTGGCGTTCGCGGCGGGTTGCGGCAGCAGCAGTTGCTGCACGTTGGTGATCCCCTCTTCGTTGATCTCGATGCGGGCATAGGGTTTGCTCAGCAGGATGTCGGCGATGCGCAGTTGCTGGCTCAGGCCATCATAGTGCAGGCCGCTCAATTGCAGATTCTCTATCTGGAGCAGGCGCTGGTTGTCGGCCCGATCCAACACGTTGAGCCCCGCGACCTCGAGTCCACCGCTTATCTCCAGCTTGCTGATGGCCCCCTGGCGGTCGGTGGCCAGGTCCAGCCTGGTGCGGCTGGCAAGCTCGCCGTCCCGTACGCTGATGCGCAGCAGATCCTGCAGGTAGGGTTGAGCCAGGGTCAGCGGCAGCCCCTGCTGGCGGATGGCGCCGTTCAGGGTGAAGGGGGTCAGCCCCAGGGTGCCGTCAAACGCCACCGTCGTCCTGGTGTCGAGGGTTGCGTTGAGGGTGAGGGGGCTGGGTTGGGCGGTCTGGCTGCCAAGGGGCCCCAGGGTGAGGGCGAGGGCGGAGATGGCCCGTTTCAGGGGCTTGCCGCTGGTGGCTTCGGTCAGAGTGAGGCTGCCCTGGTCGATGCGGGTCTGCTTGAGGGCCCATTGCCAGGGCTTGGCGGGGGTGGCCGGTTGTTTGCCCCCCTTGGGGGTCTTCTGGGGGATCAACAGGTCCGCGAGATCCAGTTGTTGCTGTTGGTCGAGGACGGCGGTGATGGCCGGGCTCTTGAGGGTGGCGGCATCGAGCTCAAGGCGCTGCTTGTTGCCATCGATGCGGATCCCGGTCAGCGCCAACTGCTTGAAGCGGGCAAATTCCTCCCCCTTGTTGCGTGTGAGCTGCCAGTTGGCCAGGGTCAGCTTGCCCTTTGACAACTGCCAGTCCAGTCCCTGCTTGCCCTGGGTGAGGCGATAGGCGAGCTCGGCGCTGGCCTCCCCTTTGGCGAGGGTCGCCTTGAGATAGGGGGCCCAGAGGGGGGCGAAGGGGGCGATGGCCACCTTGCCAAGGCTGAGGTTGCCCTTGCCGGCGCCGCTCATCATGTCGAATTCCCCTTCGGCCTTGAGGGGGCTCTTCTCGTTGACGGTGGCGCTCAGGCGATAGGGGTTGAGCACCCCCTCTGCGCTGGAAAAGCCGGGCAGGTGCAGGGCGAGCTTGTCCAGGGTGAGGGGCGGGACCCACCCCGGGCTGCTCTGCTTGCGGCTGTCCCGGTAGCTGAGCCGGCCCTGCTCGACGGACAGCTTGCCGATGGTCACCAGCACGGGCTCGGCGCTAGCTGGCGGTGTTTGCTCCGGCGCAGGGGCGAGCAGGGAGGCCAGTGCATCGGTCAGGTTGAAGCGTGCCTCCCCCTTGAGATCCTCGAGGCGCACCAGATCTGCCCTGGGGGCGGTCAGGGTGGCCTCTTCCAGTACCAGGGCGCGCTGCTGCCAGCTCGCTTTCAAGGCGGGAATGAGCTTCAGCTCTTCAAATGACACCAGTGCTTGCTGCTTGTCATCGAGCAGGGCGCTGGGCCCCAGCACGAGGGAGGGGGAGCGGATCCCCACCTCTATCTTGCCAAGGGAGAGGTGCAGACCGTAATGGGTGGCAAGCCAGCCGGGGAGATGGCGCTGGATGAGGGTCGGCGCCTGCCAGAGCAGGATGGTGATGCCGATGAGCAGGAGCGCGAGAAGATAGAGGGCATAGCGCAGCAGACGAGCGGGCAGAGGCTTGAGCATGATGGTCTCCATTTGATGCGCATATGGTAGCAATTAATCGTGCCCGGTTCATGGGAAGGACTCATGAGGTGCGCCGCACTCTGACCGGGCTGGGGAATTATTGTGCGACCAAGGCCGGATTTCCCCCGTTTGCCCCACCTCGCCGCTTGCCCAAACCGCCCAGTCTGTCCGGCATGCCGTGACGGGCGATGTGGGGAACAAGGGGGTTGCCGGGTCAGGGCCTGCCACTGCGAATATCCACTGGAAAACCGGGATACCGGGGGCGAGATACCCCCAGAGTCTGTCAATCCCCGTCGGTTTTCAAGCCGCCGAGGGAGTGGATGCAGCGCTGCTCGGCGGCATCGAGCTCGGCCATCACCATCTGGATGTCCTCCAGTTGCTGGCGCAGGGAGTGGCGTCTGGCCTCGATGAGCTGGATCATGGAGTGAAGCTGCATCCGGCTGGAGCGGTCGGTGTCGTACATGTCGAACAGCTCGCGGATCTCCGCCAGGCTGAACCCGAGGCGCTTGCCGCGCAGGGTCAGTTTCAGGCGGATCCTGTCCTTGTGGCTGTAGATACGGGTCTGCCCCTCCCGGGTCGGGGTGATGAGCCCCTCGTCCTCGTAATAGCGGATGGTGCGGGGGGTGATGTCGAACTCCTGGGCCAGCTCCGAGATGCTGTAGGTCCTCTCCTTGCCACTGGCGTGTCTGGCTCTCATGGTGCGCCCTCCTGATGAGCTGGCGGGGTCCTGGCCCCGCGGCAAGGGCCGGGTTCATGATGCATGATGGCCTCCCGGGGGGCGCTGCTCACGCTCTTGTGCGAAGCGCCGCCCCCTCCCGTGCAGGGCCTGGCCGACCCGGGAGCCGTTGGGGCGCCCCAGCAGCTCGCTCACCCACTGGCCGGTGGCGGCCAGCTGGTCGAGGTCGACGCCGGTGCTCATGCCAAGGCCGTGCAGCAGATAGACCACCTCTTCCGACGCCACATTGCCGGAGGCACCGGGGGCATAGGGGCAGCCGCCGAGCCCGGCCACCGAGCAGTCGATGGTGCGGATCCCGCGCTCGAGCGCCGGCAGCAGGTTGGCCAGCCCCTGGCCGTAGGTGTCGTGAAAATGAACCGCAAGCCGGCCCGCCGGGATCTCGTGCAGCACCGCATCCAGCATGGGAGCCACGGTGCCCGGGGTGCCGACGCCGATGGTGTCGCCGAGGGATATCTCATGGCAGCCCAGATCCAGCAGCCGCTCGGCAAGGGCGGCGACCCGTTTCGGGCGGGTCGGGCCGTCGAACGGGCAGGCGATGACGGTGGAGAGGTAGCCGCGCACCTTGATGCCGAGGCTGCGCGCCTCCTGCACCAGGGGAGCGAAGCGCACCAGGGACTCCTCCACGCTGATGCCGATGTTGGCTCGGGTGAAGCCGTCCGAGCAGGCGGTGAAGAGACCTATCTCGTCGGCGCGTGCGGCGACGGCGGCCTGCAGACCCTGCAGATTGGGCACCAGGGCGCCATAGCGGGTCGGCCCCCTGCGCGGCAGGGCATTAAAGAGTGCGGCGGAATCCGCCATCTGCGGCACCTTCTTGGGCGACACGAAGGCCCCCACCTCGATGCGCTGCAACCCGCTCTCGGCCAGGTGGGCGATGAGCGCCAGCCGCTGCGCCAGGGAGAGGGTGGCGGTCTCATTTTGCAGGCCGTCCCGCGGCCCCATCTCCACCAGGCTGACCTTGTCGTCCCGGTTCTCGTGCGTGTGGCTCATGAGCGCTCCTCCTGCGCGGTATGGTCCTCGGCAAAGCGCACCAGCACGGCGCCCTGGCTCACCTGTTCGCCCTGGCGGCACTGCAGGGCCT
The DNA here is from genome assembly GCF_040907815.1 of Aeromonas sp. s6. NCBI lineage: Bacteria > Pseudomonadati > Pseudomonadota > Gammaproteobacteria > Aeromonadales > Aeromonadaceae > Aeromonas > Aeromonas sp. s6. Next base: position 19,292 of record NZ_JBFOCN010000120.1, on the reverse strand, counting down.
CAATCACCCCGTCCCGGTCAGCTTTGAGGACGTGCTCCATCTTCATTGCCTCCAGCACCAGCAGGGGTTGCCCCTTGCTGACCGGCTGGCCGGCCTCGACCTGCAGCGCCACCACGATGCCGTGCATGGGGGCCAGGATGCCCGGGACATGGCTCGTGTCGTGATCATGGTGGAGCTGATGATGCTGATCATCGAGCGAGAAGCGGATGCGCCTGCCCGCCAGGTGCAGCAAATAGGCGTCCTCGCCGAGGGGCTGCACCGGATAGCGCTGCCAATGTCCACCCTGGCACAGGCGGATCTGTTCTGACCCGAGTTCAAACGGGATCTGCTCGCCTTGCCAGAGTAGGCTGCCTGCCCGCTCGGCGAGGGTGAGAGTGCGGGTCTCCTCGCCGATGCGCACCGTGGCGCAAAAGCGGCGGGTGGGGCCCAGCCGAAAGCCTGCGGCCTGCTGCCAGGGGGAGGCATCGCGCTCGCAAGTGGCGAGCCAGAGGGTGGCGAGGGGCCAGGCGAGCGCAGGAACGGGCAGGGTGTCGGTGGGAATGGGCCACTGGGTGTGGTGGCGCATCGCCAGCACCTCTGGCGCTTCGCACAGGCGCTGCAGGAGCGGGCCGTTGTGCACCAGAGGGCCGAGATCCAGGGCTGCCAGGGCATCGGCCAGGGTGGCAAAGGCTTCGCTGCGGCTCGGTGCGTGGGCGACGAGCTTGGCGATCATGGGGTCGTAATAGGGGCTCACCTCATCGCCAGCGGTGACGCCGGTGTCGATGCGCACCCCCTTGGGCCAGGTGAGCCAGTGGATGGGGCCGCTCGCTGGCAGAAAACCGGCGGCCACGTCTTCGGCGTAGAGGCGCGCCTCCACCGCGTGGCCACGCAGCACCACCTGTTCCTGGGTGAGGGGCAGCGGTTTGCCCTCGGCCACCGCCAGCTGCCAGGCCACCAGATCCTGGCCTGTGATGGCCTCGGTAACCGGGTGCTCCACCTGCAACCGGGTGTTCATCTCCATGAAGAAGAACTCCTCCCCGCAGAGCAAAAACTCGATGGTGCCCGCCCCCCGATAGGCGATGGCCTTGGCCGCCGCCACGGCCGCCTCGCCCATGGCGCGGCGCAGGGCAGGGGAGATGTCGGGGGCGGGGGCCTCCTCGATCACCTTCTGGTGGCGGCGCTGCAAGGAGCAGTCCCGATCCCCCAGATAGATGGCGTTGCCAAGGGCATCGGCAAAGACCTGCCCCTCCACGTGACGGGCGCGGGGGAGATAGCGCTCCAGCAGCACATGGTCGTCGCCAAAGGCGGCACTCGCCTCCCGCTTGACCGCCGCCAGGGCGTCGTCAAAGTCGGCCAGCTGATCGACCCGCCGCATCCCCTTGCCACCGCCGCCGCTGGCCGCCTTGATAAGGAGCGGGAAGCCCACCTGGCTCGCCTGATCGCGCAAAAAGTCGGGATGCTGATCCGCGCCGTGATAACCGGGCAGCACGGGGACGCCGGCTGCCTGCATCAGCCCTTTGGCCCCCGACTTGTCCCCCATGGCGAGGATGGCGGCGCCGCTTGGGCCGACAAAGCGCACGCCCCGCTGCTCGCAGGCGGTGGCAAAGTCGCTGTTCTCGGAGAGGAAACCGTAGCCCGGGTGGATGGCGTCGGCATTCGCTTCTTTGGCAATCTTGAGCACCTTGCCGGTGTCGAGGTAGCTCTCCCGGGCGGGGGCCGGCCCCAGATGCCAGGCTTCGTCGGCTTCGCGCACGTGCATGGCGCGGGCATCGGCGTCCGAGTAGAGGGCGATGGTGTGAATGCCGAGGCGCCGTGCTGTCTTGATGATGCGCACGGCGATTTCACCGCGATTGGCGATCAGCAGGCGCTTGATGGGAGTGTGATGGGTCATGCTGCCTCCCTGTTGTTCAAGGCGCACAAGTGCGAAGCGTGTTGATCCACACTCCCGTTATATTGACCACAGTTGGCGATCAGCAGGTGCTTGATGAGGTGGTATTGAGTCATGCTTCGTCCTTGAAACGGGGGCGCCAGGTTGGGGGGCGTTTGTCGAAGAAGGCCTGGATCCCCTCCTGGGCCTCGAGACCGACCCGTACCCGGGCGATGGTCTCGACGGTCTGCTCTTCGTGCTGGTGGCCTGGGCGCCCTTCGAGGGCGGCCAGCAGCCGCTTGGTCTCCTTCATCGCCTGGGGGCCGTTGCGACACAACCGCAGGGCCATGGCGCGTCCCTCCGCCAGCAACTGATCAGGCTGGCTGAGCCTGTGCACCACGTTGAGTCGGCAGGCGGTGATGGCATCGAAAGGCTCCGCGCTCAGCATGTAGCGGCGGGCCTGGCGCATCCCCATGGCGCGCACCACGTAGGGGCTGATCACCGCAGGCACCAGTCCCAGGGTCACCTCGGAGAGGCAGAAGCGGGCATTTTCGCTGGCCAGCACGATGTCGCAGGCGCAGACAAGGCCTAAGGCTCCGCCGTAGGCGGCCCCCTGCACCAGGGCCACCGTGGGGAAGGGCAGCTCGTCCAGTGCCTGCATCAGGTGGGCCAGCACCCGGGCGTCCTCGCGATTCTTGTCAAAGGCGCGGGGGTCGAACGCCTCCCCTGCCATCTTGCGCATCCACTCGAGATCGGCGCCCGCGCAAAAATGCGGCCCCTCGGCGCGCAGCAGCAGCACGTGGGGGCGGTCGGCCAGCGGCTGGCCGTGGGCCAGCTCGTCGAGGCAGTCGAGCAGCCCCTGCATCAGGTCGGCATCAATGGCGTTGTGACGGGCCGGGCGGGCGAGCACCAGCTCGATCACCGGGCCGTGGCGCTCCAGGCGAAAATGGGCAAGGGGATCGTTGAAGAGCGGGTCTGACATATGAACTCCTTACATCCGGAAGATGCCGTACTGCCCGGGGCCCGGCTCGGCCCCCTGGCAGGCCGCCAGCGCCAGGGCCAGCACGGTGCGGCTCTGGACCGGGTCGATGACGCCGTCATCCCACAGGCGAGCACTGGCGTAATAGGGGTGACCCTGGCGCTCGTACTGCGCTATCACCGGGGCGCGAATGTCGGCCGCCTCCGGCTCGCCCAGAGTCTTGCCCTCGGCGGCCAGCTTGTCCCGGCGCACCTGCACCAGCACCCCGGCCGCCTGCTCGCCCCCCATGACGGAGATGCGGCTGTTGGGCCAGCTGAACAGAAAATCCGGTTCATAGGCGCGCCCGCACATGCCGTAGTTGCCGGCACCGAAGCTGCCGCCGACGATCAGGGTGATCTTGGGCACCCGGCTGCAGGCCACGGCGGTTACCAGCTTGGCGCCGTGCTTGGCGATCCCCTCTTTCTCCGCCGTACTCCCCACCATAAAGCCGGTGATGTTTTGCAGAAACAGCAGCGGGATCCCCCGCTGGTTGCAGAGCTGGATGAAGTGGGCCCCCTTCTGGGCGCTGTCGCTGTGCAGCACGCCGTTGTTGGCGAGGATCCCCACCTGCATGCCCTCAATGCGGGAAAAACCCGTCACCAAGGTAGTGCCGAACAACGCCTTGAATTCGTCAAACACAGAGCCATCCACCAGTCGGGCGATCAATTCTCGTGCGTCATAGGGGCGCTTGAGACTGGTGCCCACCAGGCCGTAGAGCTCCTCGATGGGGTAGTGCGGCTCATCATAGGAGGGAGCGGATGGGGCGGGTGACGCCGCCGTCTGGTTGTCACCCAGGTTGCTTACCAGGGTGCGGGTGATGGCCAGGGCATGGGCATCGTCCCGGGCCATGTGATCCGCCACCCCGGAGTGGACGCAATGCACCTCGGCGCCGCCCAAGGCTTCTGCGCTGATCTCCTCACCGGTGGCGGCCTTGACCAGGGGCGGGCCCGCCAGAAAGAGGGTGGCCTGTTCCCTGACCATGATGGACTCGTCCGCCATGGCGGGCACGTAGGCACCCCCGGCGGTACAGAGCCCCATCACCACCGCCAGCTGGGGGATGCTCTGGGCCGACATGCGAGCCTGGTTGTAGAAGATGCGGCCAAAATGCTCCCGGTCGGGGAACACCTCGTCCTGCATGGGCAGGAAGGCGCCGCCGGAATCCACCAGATAGAGGCAGGGGAGGCGCAGCCGCTCGGCGATGGCCTGGGCGCGCAGATGTTTTTTCACCGTGAGGGGGTAGTAGGTGCCGCCCTTCACGGTGGCGTCATTCACCACCAGCATGCACAGGCGCCCCGAGACCCGGCCGATGCCGGTGAGGATGCCGGCGGCGGGCACCGGCTCGTCATAGACCTGCCAGCCAGCCAACGCCGACAGTTCGAGAAAGGGGGAACCCGGGTCCAGCAGCTGGTCGATGCGCTCCCGGGGCAGCAGCTTGCCACGGGCCTGGTGGCGGGCGTTGTTGGCCGCGCCCCCGCCCTGGGCTATCTCCTCCAGGCGGGTATTCAGATCGTCGACCAGTGCCTGCATGGCGGCCCGATTGGCCTCATAGTCGGGGCTCGCGGTGTCGAGACGGGAATGGATCCTGCTCATGCGTTATCCCCCATCAGCTCACGGCCGATGAGCCAGCGGCGGATCTCCGAGGTGCCGGCGCCGATTTCGTAGAGCTTGGCGTCCCGCAGCAGGCGGCCGGTGGGGTATTCGTTGATGTAGCCGTTGCCGCCGAGCAGCTGGATGGCATCGAGGGCCATCTGGGTGGCATTTTCGGCGGCAAACAGGATGGCGGCGGCGCAATCCTTGCGGCTGGTACGGCCCTGATCGCAGGCGCTCGCCACCGAGTAGACCAGCGCCCGGCTGCTGGCGAGGCGGGTATACATGTCGGCGAGCTTGCCTTGCACCAGCTGGAACTCGCCGATGGCCTGACCGAACTGCTTGCGCTCGCGCACATAGGGAAGCACCACGTCCATGCAGGCCTGCATGATGCCAAGGGGGCCTGCTGCCAGCACCACCCGCTCGTAGTCCAGACCGCTCATCAGTACCTTGACCCCCCCGTGCAGGGGGCCCAGCAGGTTCTCCTGCTTCACCCGGCAGTTGTCGAACACCAGTTCGCAGGTACTGGAGCCGCGCATGCCGAGCTTGTCGAGCTTCTGGGCGGTGGAAAAACCGGGAGTCCCCGCCTCGACGATAAAGGCGGAAATCCCTTTGGGCCCGGCGGCGGCATCGGTCTTGGCATAGATGACGAAGGTGTCGGCATCGGGCCCATTGGTGATCCACATCTTGTTGCCGTTCAGCACGAAGTTATCCCCCTCGCGCATTGCGGTGAGGCGCATGCTCACCACGTCGGAGCCGGCGCCCGGCTCGCTCATGGCCAGCGCCCCCACGTGTTTGCCGCTGACCAGATCAGGCAGGTATCTCGCCTTCTGATCAGGGGTGCCGTGGCGGTGGATCTGGTTGATGCAGAGGTTGGAGTGAGCGCCGTAGGAGAGGCCGACCGAGGCGCTGGCGCGGCTCACCTGCTCCATTACCAGCACATGGGCCAGATAGCCGAGGTTCACCCCGTCATACTCCTCTGCCACCGTGATGCCGTGCAGCCCCAGCTCACCCATCCGGGGCCAGAGATCCCGGGGGAAAGCGTTGTTCTGATCGATCTCGCTGGCGCGCGGTGCGATCACTTTCTGGCAGAAAGCCTCGACCTGTTCGGTCAGGGCCTGGAGGGTTTCATCCATCAGGGCATGCATCCGTGCTCTCCTTGGTGCAGTGGACTGCCGATTTCCCCTGCCATCAGGGTGATGACTGGTCAGTCCATTCGTGATTCAAGTTTACGTTAGCGTAAACGTAAATTGATTGTTAGTCTAAGGTAAATTCGATGGCAGCCCGCCGCAAGGGGCTACTCGGGCAGAGGAGCGCAAGGAGTGAACAGGATGTGCAACAGCAACATGGATGTGGCCGGCCCAGGGTGGCCTGCCATCGCCTGCCAACGGGCTAGGAGGGGGGCATGAGCCAGCATCACACCCAGTACGGGGATCTGCCGCTCTACATCGGTGGCGAGGCGTGTCCGTCCGCAAGCGACGAGTGGATAGAGGTGACCAACCCGGCGGATCAGAGTCTGCTGGCGCGGGTGCCTAAGGCTACCCCGGCCGAGATCGAGCATGCGGTACGTACCGCCCACGACGCCTACCTGCAGTGGCGGGAGGTGCCGGCCCCCGAGCGGGCTCGGGTGATGTTCAACTACCAGCATCTGTTGAAAGTGCATCACGACGAGCTGGCGACCCTGCTGGCCCAGGAAACCGGCAAGAACCTGGCGGATGCCAAGGGCGACGTCTGGCGGGGCATCGAGGTGGTGGAGCAGGCCTGCGCCATTGCGAGCCAGACTCTGGGGGAGACCATGGGCAACGTGGCGCGCCGGGTCGACGGCCACTCCTGGGTGCAGCCCCTCGGGGTCTGCGTCGGCATCACGCCGTTCAACTTTCCGGCCATGATACCGCTGTGGATGTTCCCGCTGGCGGTGGCCTGCGGCAACGGCTTCGTGCTCAAGCCCTCCGAGCAGGATCCCCTCACCCCCATGCGCCTGGCCGAGCTGTTTACCGAGGCGGGGGCCCCCAAGGGCATTCTGTCGGTGGTGCATGGCGGCGCCGAGCAGGTGGATGCGCTGCTGGCCCATCCCGATGTCAAGGCAGTCAGTTTCGTGGGCTCGGCCCGGGTCGGCGGCCACGTCTATCGCAGCGCCACGTCGCAACTCAAGCGGGCCCAGTGTTTTGTCGGCGCCAAGAATCACATGGTGATCATGCCGGATGCCAACAAGGCGCAGGTACTCGGCAACTTGGTGGGAGCCGGAGTCGGCGCCGCCGGTCAGCGCTGCATGGCCATCAGCGTGGCGGTGTTCGTGGGGAGCGCCAGGGAGTGGATCCCCGAGCTCGCCGCCGAGTTCGCCAAGGTGAAACCCGGTGTCTGGCACGATCCCGAGGCCGCCTACGGCCCCCTCATCAGCCCGGAGGCGAAAGTCAGGGTGGAGGGGCTTATCGAGGCGGGGATTGCCGAGGGAGCCGAGTGCCTGCTGGACGGCCGTTTTTGCGACGTCCCCGGCTACCCGGTGGGCAACTGGGTGGGGCCGACCCTGTTTCGCGGCGTGACCCCCGAGATGCGCATCTACAAGGAGGAGATCTTCGGGCCCGTGCTGGCCTGCCTCGAGGTGGGGAGCCTGGATGAGGCGCTTGCCCTCATCAACGCCAACCCCTATGGCAACGGCACCTCCCTCTTCACCGGCTGTGGCGCCGCCGCCCGCAAGTTTCGCCACGAGGTGGCGGTGGGCCAGGTGGGGATCAACGTGCCCATCCCGGTGCCGCTGCCGTTCTTCTCCTTTACCGGCTGGCGCGGCTCCTTCTACGGGGATCTGCACGCCTACGGCAAGCAGGCGGTGCGTTTTTACACCGAGACCAAGACGGTGACGGAGCGCTGGTTCGACGAAGACATTCCCAGCGGCCCCAATATGACCATTCAGCTGCGCTGACGGCAGGGGTTGCCCACTTTGCCCGGGTGCCCCCATTGACAGCAACGGATCGACGGAACAAGTACAAAGGAAGCGAACAAGATGGATTTTACCCTGACCGAATCCCAACGGGCCTGTGTCGAGTCGGCCGGCGCCTTCGCCGATCTGGCGCTCAAACCCCATGCCGCGCACTGGGACAGGGAGCACGAGTTCCCCATCCCCACCATCAAGCAGGCGGCGGCGCTGGGCCTGTGCGGCCTCTATACCCCGGAGCAGTATGACGGTCTGGGCCTGAGCCGGCTCGATGCCAGCCTCATCTTCGAGCGCCTCGCCATGGGCTGCACCTCCACCACCGCCTATCTCACCATCCACAACATGGTGAGCTGGATGCTGGGCAGCTGGCTGCCTGCCGAGGTGGCCGAGGAGTGGGTACCCAGGCTCGCCAGCGGCGAGCTGCTGGGCTCCTACTGCCTCACCGAGCCGGGGGCGGGCTCCGACGCTGCGGCCCTCAAGACCCGCGCCGTGCGCGATGGCGAAGATTACCTCCTCGACGGCAGCAAGGTGTTCATCTCGGGCGCCGGCAGCACCGACGTGCTGGTGGTGATGGCCCGCACCGGTGGCGAGGGGGCCAAGGGGATCTCTGCCTTCATGGTACCGGCCCAGACCCCTGGCGTGAGTTACGGCAAGGCGGAGGAAAAGATGGGCTGGAACAGCCAGCCGACCCGGGAGGTGAACTTCAATGCCGTGCGCATTCCCGCTCGCTTCCGGCTGGGGGAGGAGGGGGAAGGGTTCAAGTTCGCCATGCAGGCGCTCGATGGGGGGCGCATCAACATCGCCAGCTGTTCGCTGGGCACAGCCCAGCAGGCTCTCAACGATGCCCTGGCCCATGTGCAGCAGCGCCAGCAATTTGGACACCCGATCAGCGAATTCCAGAGCGTGCAGTTTCGCCTGGCCGACATGGCCACCGAGCTCGCCGCCGCCCGCCTGCTGGTGCGCCAGGCGGCCGCCAAACTCGATGGGGGCAGCCCGGACAAGAGCGCCTGGTGCGCCATGGCCAAGCGTTTTGCCACCGACGTGGGTCACCGCATCTGCGACGACGCCCTGCAACTCTTTGGCGGCTATGGTTATATCCGCGAGTATCCGCTCGAGCGCTATCTGCGCGACACCCGGGTGCACCGCATTCTGGAAGGGACGAATGAAGTGATGCGGCTCATCATCGCCCGCCGCCTGCTGGCCGACCCTGGCCTGTCGCTGGAGTAGCGGGAGGGGCCTGCTCTGAGGACGCAGTCGGCGCGTCCTCAGGCTTTGTGAGCCAGGTGCAGGTTGGCTCCATTCAACCCTGTCATCATGGGGCAGGTTTTTTGACAAGGACAACGCAATGACAAGGATCAGGCTCGAATATCACGGCCACGTGGCCTACATCACCCTCGATCACCCACCCGCCAACACCTGGACGCTCGCCAGCCTGAAAGCCTTCTTACAGATGATGGTGGAGCTGGATGGTCGCCCCGACGTGGTGGCCCTGGTGATCCGCGGTGCTGGAGAGAAATTCTTCTGCGCCGGCGCCGATCTCAAGATGTTCGCCGACGGCAGCCTGGCGCATGCCCGCGAGGTGGCCGAGGCCTTTGGCCACGCCTTCGAGGCGCTGGCCCGCTTTCACGGGGTCAGCATCGCCGCCATCAACGGCTATGCCATGGGAGGGGGGCTCGAAGTTGCGCTGGCCTGCGACATCCGCATCGCCGAGCAGCAGGCCAAGCTGGGGTTGCCAGAGGCCTCGGTGGGTTTGTTGCCCTGCGCCGGCGGCACCCAGCGCCTCACCGAGCTGGTGGGGCCGGGCTGGGCCAAGCGGATGATCCTCTGCGGCGAGAAGGTGAGCGCCACCCTGGCCTACGAGATGGGGCTGGTGGAGGAGGTGGTGACCGAGGGGCACGCTTGGGAGGCGGCGCAGCAGATGGCCCAGCTGGTGGAGCGCCAGAGCCCGAGCGCCCTGCGCGCCTGCAAACAGCTCATCAATCAGGGGCGAAGCACCCACAGGGACGCGGCGCTGCCACTCGAGCGCAGCCTCTTTCTCGCCCTGTTTGACGATGCCAATCAGCGCGAAGGGGTGGCGGCCTTCCTGGAGAAGCGGGCCCCGCGCTGGCGTTACGACCAATCCAAACCGAAAGAGTGAGGGAGCGAAGGATGAATGAGGTATTGATGGCGACCCGCCATGTCGCAGGGGCAGATACCCGGTCTACGGGGGCTGCCCATGAGTGAGCCCGTGCTCATCGAGACCCACCCCACGGCGGATGGCCGCCACATCGGCATGCTGACTCTGGACAGCCCCGCCTCCCTCAACGCCCTGAGCCTTGAGATGATCCAGTTGTTGCAGGGGGCGTTGACCCGCTGGGAGCAGGATCCGGCCATCGTCTGCGTGTTGTTGCAAGGGGCCGGCGAGAAGGCATTCTGCGCCGGTGGTGACATCCGCTCCTTTTATTACCGCAAGCAGGAGGCGAGCCACTCTGAATTGTTCGGCTATGCCCGCGACTTCTTCCTGCAGGAGTACCGGCTCGATCATCACATCCACTGCTACGGCAAGCCCCTTGTCTGCGTGGCGGACGGCATCTGCATGGGGGGCGGCATCGGCCTCTTTGCCGGGGCCGCTTTTCGGGTGGTGACAGAGAAGAGTCTGTTCGCCATGCCGGAGGTGACCATAGGCCTCTATCCGGATGTGGGGGCCAGCTGGTTTTTGAGCCGGATGCCGGGGCGGCTCGGACTCTGGCTCGGCCTCACCGGTGCCCGCTTCAACGGGGCGGACGCCATCGGCCTGGGGCTCGCGGATCACGCCATGGGGAGCCGCGAGCGGGTGGAGCTGCCGGCGCGCCTCGCCGCCCTCGACTGGTCCGCAGGCGACCCCTGCGAGCAGATCGAGGTGCTGCTCACCGATTTGCAGGAGGTCCCTGGTCAGGCATTGCCCCCTCCCGTACTGCTGCCCCACCAGGCCCGCATCGATGCGCTGTTGGCTGGCCGCTCTCTGCAAGGGGTGCTGGCACGCCTCGAGGGCGCCGAGCTGGACGAACCGGCGCTGACTCAGGGGCGGGAGACCTGCCTTCGCGGCAGCCCCATCAGCCGCGCCATCCTCTGGCGCCAGTTCTGGCAGGCACGGCGCCAGTCCCTGGCCGAGGTGTTTGCCGACGAGCTGACCCTCTCGGTCAATTGCGTGCTCAGAGGGGACTTCGTGGAAGGGGTGCGGGCTCTGCTCATCGACAAGGACAAATCCCCTCGCTGGCAGGCCCCGCAGGCGGGCGAGGCCTGGCTGGATGCCTTCTATCGCTGGCCCGAGGGGGACAACCCCTTGCGCCTCCGCTGACGCGGGATCACACACAAGGAGCACACCATGACAAGGATTGGGTTTATCGGGCTTGGCAACATGGGGGGCCCCATGGCCGCCAACCTGGCCAGGGCGGGGCACAGGATGCAGGTGTTTGATCTGGTGCCCGAGAGCCTGAGCCGGGCCATCGAGGCTGGCTGCATTGCCGCCGGGAATGCCCGGGAAGCGGTGAGCGGCTGCGAGCTGGTCATCAGCATGCTGCCAGCGGGGGAGCACGTGCGCAGCCTCTGGCTGGGGGAGAGTGTCGGTGAGCGGGGTGGCCAGGATCTGCTGGCGGCCCTGTCGCCCGGCACCTTGGTCATCGACTGCTCCACCATAGACGTGGCCTCGACCCGTCAGGTGGGGGCGGCGGCGAAGGCGAGCGGCATCCGTTTTCTCGATGCCCCCGTCTCGGGAGGGGTGGCCGGTGCGGCGGCGGGCACGCTCACTTTCATCGTCGGCGGCGAACAAGCGGATTATGAAGCGGCCAGACCCGTGCTCGCCTGCATGGGGCAGAACCTGTTTCACGCCGGGGCGCTTGGCGCCGGCCAGATCGCCAAGATGTGCAACAACATGCTGCTCGCCATCCACATGGCGGGCACCGCCGAGGCGCTGGCGCTCGGGGTCAAGGAGGGGCTGGATCCCGTCGTGCTCTCCACCATCATGGGCAAGAGTTCGGGCAACAACTGGAGCCTGGAGCGCTACAACCCCTGGCCCGGTGTGATGGAGAACGTGCCGGCGTCCCGTGGGTATGCAGGGGGCTTTATGACCCGGCTGATGGTCAAGGATTTGGGGCTCGCCATGGCGTTGGCGGAACATGCCCACAGCGCCGTGCCCATGGGGGCCCTGGCCCGCAACCTCTTCAACCTGCACGCGAGCCTGGGCCAGGAGAACAAGGATTTTTCCAGCATCCTCGAGCTCTATCGGGACAAGACAGCGCCGGGTTAAGGGCCGCTATCTACCTATTTACCCGATAGTCTTTGACTCGACAGTCACCGGCCATCTCACCAGGAGCATTTATGGATATCACACGGAAAGTCATCGCCATCACGGGGGCGGGTAGGGGGCTGGGCCGCGCCATCGCTCTGAGTCTGGCGGAGCAGGGGGCCGTGCTTGCGCTCATCGATGTCAACCGCACCGATCTGGAGGTGACCGAGGCAGAAGTGCGCAGCCGTGACGGCCGCTGCGCCCTGTTCGTCTGCAACGTGGCAAGCGAGCCAGAGGTCGAGGCGACCTTCGCCGCCATCAAGGATCAGTTCGGTGCGCTGCACGGCCTCGTCAACTGTGCCGGCATCCTGCGCGACGGCATGCTGATCAAGGTGAAGGAGGGGGCACTGACGGAGAAGATGAGCCTGGCCCAGTGGCAGAGCGTCATCGACGTCAATCTCACCGGCACTTTCCTGTGCGGGCGCGAGGGGGCGGCGCTGATGGCCACCGGCGGGGAGGGGGGCGTCATCATCAACATCTCCTCCATCGCCCGGGCCGGCAACATGGGCCAGAGCAACTATGCCGCCAGCAAGGCGGGGGTGGCCTCTCTGGTGGTCACCTGGGGGAAGGAGCTGGCCCGTCACGGCATCCGGGTGATGGGCATCGCCCCCGGCGTCTTTGCCACCGACATGACGGCGGCGATGAAGCCCGAAGCCATGGCCCGCATGCAACAGGCCATCCCGGTGGGCACCCTGGGGCAGGCGGCGCAGCTGGCCCAGACGGTGCAGTTCATCCTTGCCAACGACTATCTGTCCGGGCGGATGATCGAGCTGGACGGCGGCTTGAGGCTCTAGTCCCCCCTGCATATACCCTCTCTGACGCCCCTCCTGCAGGGGCGTTTTTGCAGGGGAAAGGCCCCAGTGCAAGGGTGCATAGCCATGCAGGTCCGGCTTTTGAAAAGCGGGGCGACATCATGAAAAGTCGTGAAATATCAACGGGTCTTTCTTAATTTGAACCAGCTCACAGGCACCCCGGGTCAGTGCTGTAAAATTGCGCGCGGTCAAGGCGGCTCATGATTGACGGCAAGAGGGATTGCGGCCGGAATAGTCATGCAATATAGTTGCCGCCTTTTTCACGGGGTACGGATTTCTAGCCCCTCCCATGTCGCGCGCTGTATGAATACGGATGCTCAGCCGCCGCCTAATAAAACAGGTTTGAGATGGACAAGAAACTGGGGCTGGGTGCCCTCATTTCGCTGGTGATCGGCTCCATGGTCGGTGCCGGGGTTTTCAGTCTGCCGCAAAACATCGCAGCGCACGCCAGTGCCGGGGCAGTCGCCCTGGGATGGGCCATCACGGGGATCGGCATGATCTGCCTCGCCCTGGTCTACCAGAATCTCTCCATGCGTCGACCGGATCTCGATGGCGGCATCTTCAGCTACGCCAAGGCGGGGTTCGGGGATTTCGTCGGCTTCAACGCCGCCTGGGGTTACTGGCTGTGCCAGCTGCTGGCCAACGTCTCCTACGCCATCGTGGTGTTCAGTGCGCTGAGCTACTTCTTCGACACGCCGGACAATGTCATCTTCGGTGACGGCAACACCCCGCTCGCCATCACGCTCGCTTCCCTGCTCATCTGGTCGGTGCATGCCCTGGTGCTGCGCGGCATCCAGGTGGCGGCGCTGGTGAACATCGTCACCACCATCGCCAAGATGGTGCCCCTCATCGTCTTCTGCGTGGCCATCCTGCTCGCTTTCAACATGGAGACCTTCACCCTGGATCTCTGGGGGCAGGGGAGTCCCGAGCTCGGCTCCGTGATGGATCAGGTGAAGTCCACCATGAAGGTGACCCTCTGGGTCTTCATCGGCATCGAGGGGGCCGTGGTGGTCTCCGCCCGTGCCCGCCATCGCAAGGACGTGGGCCGCGCCACCGTGCTGGCGCTGCTGGGGGCCCTGGCGCTCTACGTCATGGTGACCCTGTTCTCCCTGGGGGTCATGAACCAGCCGCAACTGGCGGCCCTCAAGAACCCCTCCACCGCCATGATCCTGGAAGCCGTGGTCGGCCCCTGGGGTGCCTGGCTCATCAACATCGGCCTGGTGATCTCGGTGATGGGGGCCCTGCTGAGCTGGACCGTGCTGGCGGCGGAAGTGCCCTACATCGCGGGCAAGACCGGGGTCTTCCCGGCCTGGTTCGCCAAGGAGAACAAGAACGGCTCCCCCAAGGTGTCGCTCTGGTGCTCCACCTGCCTGGTGCAGATCTTCCTCATCATCATCTACTTCCAGAACAGCACCTATCTGGCGTTGGTGAACATCGCCACCTCGGCGGCCCTGGTGCCCTATGTCTTCTCCGGTGCTTACGGCCTCAAGCTGGCGTTGAAAGGGGAGACCTACGCGGGCCAGCCCCATCAGCGCAAGCGCGACCTGCTGTTGGCCCTGGTGGCCACCGTCTATGGCTGCTGGCTGGTCTATGCCGCCGGGGTGGAGTACCTCTTGCTGGTGGCGCTGCTCTACAGCCCGGGGATCTTCATCTACTGGAAGGCGCGCCAGCACCACGGCCTGCGCAGCCTCAACCGGCTGGAGCAGGGGATGACGGCAGCCCTGCTCGGTTGCGCCGTGCTGGCGTTCTACAAGGTGATGGACGGTACCATTCCCCTGCATTAATCGGCACAATAAAGGGATGGCAAGATGCCATCTCTTTTTTTATGGGCAATGGCGGTCAAGTTGACCGCTGTTTCGTTATTGAAGGAATGTTTATGCTGTTTGTGGGCTATCTGGTGTTGGGGGCCTTCGCGGGCATGCTGGCCGGGCTGTTCGGTATCGGCGGCGGCCTCATCATCGTCCCCGTGCTGGTCCTGAGTTTTCACGCACAGGGCGTGGCGCCGGAGATCATCACCCATCTGGCCCTCGGCACCTCGCTGCCCACCATGATCTTCACCGGTTTCAGCTCCCTGCGTGCGCACCAGGAGGCAGGAGCGGTGGACTGGGGGATGATTCGGCGCCTGGGCGCCGGCATGCTGGTCGGTGCCTGGCTCGGCGGCATGACCGCCAATCTGCTGAGCGCCAGCACCCTCAACATCATCATCGGCTGCTTCGCCTGGACCATGGCCCTGCAGATGGGGCTCAATTTGAGGCCAAAAGCGGAGCGACACATGCCGGGCCCCCTTGGTACCGGGATCGCCGGCACCGTCATCGGCTGGATGTCGGCCTTGTTCGGCATCGGTGGCGGCTCGCTGACCGTGCCTTACCTCACCTGGAACTCGGTGCCCATGCGCAACGCCGTGGCCGCCTCCGCCGCCTGCAGCATGCCCATCGCCCTGGCAGGCAGCCTCAGCTACCTCTATGCCGGTTGGGGAGACGCCGATCTGCCCGAGTGGAGCGTCGGATTCATCTATCTGCCGGCCCTGCTTGGCATCGTGCTCACCAGCACCCAGTTTGCCCGTCTGGGCGCCAGACTGGCACACAGTATGTCACCCCGGCGGCTCAAGCAGGCCTTTGCCCTGCTCATGTTGCTGGTGGGTGCCAAATTCATGCTCTTTAGCTGAACCCTTGGCCAGATTGTTGAAAAATAAGGCGAACGGCTCGCGATGCGGTAGAAAGCCATTGCATTGAGGGGCCAGTTTGCCTATTCTCCTCGCCGGTGGTCCTATTGGTCCTCTCGCATTGATAACCCGTCGACCTGGTCAGGACCGGAAGGTAGCAGCCAAGGCGGGGGACTCGAGTGCCGGGATGTGGCTGGTAGGGCCACCACTTGTTTCTGCAATTCAATAAGTTACAGCTAATAGCCCCCTTAAGACCTCTTGGTAATCCACTTTGTGTGGATGAATCAGGAGTCTTCATCGTGAATCTCTGGCTCTCTCCGCAAGGTATCTGGTACTACCGCAAGGTGACCGTTCTTTCGTGTGGACGCCGCAAGGACATCAAGAAATCTCTCCGTACTCGGGACAAGCTGGTCGCACGTGACAAGGTGGCTCAGTTGCTCGCCTGTGCGCGTTCTCGGGTAAAGCCTGAGACTGTCCAGCCAGAACCTCAGCCAAGCTCCCTGCCGGAGCCTCAGCGACTACAGCAACAGACACCCTCAGCGGCCAGTTCTGCCCCTGTGGGTCCCTCTGCCATTGCATCTCCAGTACTCTCAGAACTGAGTGACCGTTATCTGAAAGAGAAGGCGCTCTCCTGGGCACCAAAAGAGCTTAGTAACCAGAAGAACTACATCGGTTACTTCATCAAGTCGCTGGGGGATAGATCTCCCACCGCTTACAGCAAGGCCGATGTGGTCAAGTTCAAGGACGAATTGCTGAACTCAGGCAAGAGCCCGACGACTATCAACAAGTACCTCCAGAAGCTCTCTCTGTTGTTCGTTTGGCTCGGCAATCACCACGAAGGCATCGTTAATCACTTCGCTGGGCTCAAGCTACAACGGGTCAAAGAGGTCAATGCTCGAAGTAGCTATACATCTGCGGAGAAGCAACGGTTGATCCAATGGGCGAAGCAGCAGGAGCCATACCGCAAGTGGATTGCGCTGCTCGGCCTGTATACCGGAGCGAGAGCCAATGAGATCTGCCAGTTGTACGCGGACGATGTGCAGCAGGTCGACAGGGTGTGGTGCCTGAACATCAGAGACAACCGCCCAGACCAGAAGCTCAAGACGGCCAACAGTGCCCGCCTGATCCCTATTCACTCCTCGCTGATTGCTGGTGGCTTTATCGACTTTGTGCAGGAAAGGGAAGGGGGACGGTTGTTCCCTGAGCTACCTCATCGACAAGACGGTTACAGCCATCTTTGGGGGCAGTGGTTCAGTCGTCATCGTCCTGTAGACAAAGACTTCCACAGCTTGCGGCATACTGTGGCAACAGTGTTGAAGGATCATGGGGTGCCGTTACAGTATGCAGCGGCAATCTTGGGGCATACCAATGGTGCCATCAGCTACGACAGGTATGGTGGTGGAATAGCAGTCGAGAAGCTACAGGCAGCTATCGAAGTCGCACTATGAACGCGCTACATTGGTGAACATCTAGTAGGTACTTCAACTCAAATAGCCACTATTAGCTGGATGCTAATGAGCACAAGGAAGAGCTCCATTGGAACACCATAGGCCTGACACGGCTCAATCTGGTTTGAATGACCTGAAAGAGCAAATTGCGTTGGAGTACGGGCGATGTCTCCTCCAGTTGCAACAGTTTGAATTGATGCTCAAAGCAGCCCTGCCCACTCTAAAGGTGAGCGGGTTCTCCGATGAGTTGGCTCGTAACGTAGAACGTGACCGTCAGCTTCTAGGCGGAAAAACATTGGGGTATTTGGTTGGTCAGTGGAACCAAAGAACGACGTTGGAGAATGAGCAAGAAATTGATGATGACGCTCTGAACGGCCGAGTTTACTTCCGCTTCAGTTTTGGCCTGGAAGGCGGGGAGTGGATGAATGAAAAACTCAAACAGCTGGTCGGGTTACGAAATGAGCTGGTGCATCATTTCCTGTCACAATTTACGTTGAACTCGGAGGCCAATTGCCAAGAGGCAATCCGCTATTTGGCGATTGCAGCCAGCATCATCAAGGACAATAGAGAGGCGTTACATTCTCTCCTGACTGTCGCCGAAAAAGCCAAGAGTGAACTGATAGAGTTTATGAGCTCCCCTGATGGAGAGCATTTATTACTATCCGGACTCTTACCTGGCGAGCCTGCTGATAATAGGGGAAACACCAGTATTATCCAATCGCCGAAAGTGGAATAATGGTCAATAAGCTCGCCATGTTTACCCCCTAGTACGTCACAAAAACATCTGAGGAAGGGGGAGATGAGAATGTGTGAGAGAGCCTACTGGTCGGTGAGTACAGGAAGGCTGACCGTATGCAGGGCTGGAAGGATGGCCTGAGGTTTAGCTGGCAAGATTCACAGGATCCTTTCATTTTAATTGCGCGGCATTCCATGGCGAGGACATAATGCCAATTTAATTTTCACTAAAATAGTGTAGAGAAAATGGAAAAATTAAACATTAGTTATAACGGGCCAATGTATAAAGATTTTTATGACGAGTTTTCTGCATTATTAAATACAGCAATTGCTCTGTCTGTAAAATACAGCAGAATCCCTGCGCCTGAGGGGAAGCATTGGTACGCATCAGCATTGTTCACGAAGTTATGTGTGACAGGCAAGTCAATGCAAAAAATTCTTCCAAACTCAAATCGTAAGCTCGAAATACAGCATTGGGATTTTGCATCTGTTGCATCCCTAAGTAGAGTGTTTCTTGAGAACTACCTGATGTTTTTCTACTTGTGCATTGATGATGTATCAAAGGACGAGTGGGATTTCAGATGGCGACTTCTTAATCTGCACGACCATGTTTCACGGATTAAATTCACATGTGACTTGGAAGCAAATGAAGAGAAAAAAGCAGAATTATTAAAGGATAATGAAGTTCTGTTAATCTGTAAGGATGAGTTAAATGCTAATCCAATTTTTTCCGCGTTACCTGAGAAGAAGAGAAATCACTATTTACGTGGGGTTGAAGCATTCAACATGTCCCAAGATGATCTTGTAACAAAAATAGGCATCTCAACTCCATCATTTAGAGCGATCTACCGATTTCTATCATCTCAAGTCCATACGTTTCCCATGGCATTCTATCGGCTTGCAGAACATGAGAGAGGGAAAGGGGTTTATTGTGCTCAAGAATTGTACTATCACATCATGATCCTCGAATGGTTGGTTCCGATTTTTAGTATGGCAAATAACAACTTCTCTGTTCTTTTTAATGGTCTTGAGCATCTCAAAATTAAATAACCATTGAAAAGACAATGTTGGTGATTTTTGAAAAAAATTTATAGGCCCTTTCAAGGAATCACCAGCATCTTCATTCCCCCCCTTGGGGGTATGCTGGCGGGTCATCCATGAAACTTCCAGCTCTCTTCCCTGTCATGTGACTCTAATGATCTGCCACCTTCACTCTGGGTTTATCTACAGATTTGTCCAACTCTATCTTCTATCATTCCGACCGTCCCAATTGGTATACCCAGTGAGACGATTTTTCACGTGGGGGATTGACCGTCTCATTTCTGTTTCATAATCTAAGTCCCATTGGATCAAGACCTTAATGTGACAGCGTAACACCGACAAGGACTCACGTTGAAGCAATAGGAAGAAGATGAAGGAGATTTCCGCATGAATGACTTGGTTATCAGGCTTCGCCGATTCAAGGACAGGAAGTCACTGGATAGAGTTGCCCCAAGGATGCTTGATAAGGCTGCTGCTACGGGCCTCCAAGAGGAGCTGAAGGTCATCGCAGCGATTGACCACCGGCAAGCAGAGATAGCTGCTGGAAGGCATTTTGATGCGGGGAAAGTCCCTATGACAGCTTGGGCATTGGTTGATTGAGTAGGAGAGAGTGATGGGACAGGTTATCGGTTATGCACGTGTGTCGTCTGTCGGTCAATCGTTGGATGTTCAACTGGATAAGCTGACAAAGGCCGGTTGTGAGCGTGTGTACCAAGAGAAGGTATCAGGGACCAGCACAGATGGCCGTGAGCAACTAGCCGAACTCCTGCGGTATGTCCGAGAGGGGGACGATGTGGTGATCACCAAGCTGGACCGTCTGGGCCGTTCTCTCGCTGACCTGCTGGACATTACGGAACAACTGGAAGCCAAGGGCGTGACCCTGCGTGTACTGGACCAGAACTTAGAGACGA
>NZ_JBFOCN010000012.1:0-6813 GCF_040907815.1 Aeromonas sp. s6 | reverse complement strand
GGCATTTACGGGAGAAAAAATCGGCTCAAACATGAAGAAATGAAATGACTGAGTCAGCCGAGAAGAATTTCCCCGCTTATTCGCACCTTCCCTAGTAAAAAGGACAAACTCTCCTTATGGAGCTTGAGGTATATGTTCTGTCATTCATTTCACCTTATGCATAATTGGTAGAACACGCTTATTCACACCATTGCCTCTTCATACACTTTTTCAACTTCAGCAAACTTAGTTACACTCTCTAGGCGAGTTAAAGTTGTGAGTTTCATCGAGTTTTTCATTGGGCGATGTGGCACGTTGGTCACCGGAGTTTGCAGCGAAAGTGGCTTGCCTAGCTCAAATAAATAATACAAATCAGCAGAGCCTGATTTCTTACCTGCTTGATCTTCGGTAATGGTGTAGCGTGGTAATAGGGTTATGCGTTTAACCGGCCAAAGTTTGTCAATTTGCTTGGTCGAACTATGGGTGTCTGAGGTAGACGCCAACGCTAAATAGCGAATTTCCTCTGCAATATGCTGCTTAAATTTCTGCAAAAACATGCTTTGCGGCAAGTGATACCACTGTGCCGTACCTTGCTCAAATTTTTCGAAGTAGCCATTATCACGGCCACGTTGTCCACCCAATGCCACTGTCAAAGTCAAATCGGAGTACAGCAGTTGGCGCATGCCGTAATACGGTATGCGTGCAGCTTCTTGTACGTAGAGCCTTTCTGCCATGCCGATCACTGGATACATAGCCTCATTACCTTGCCCTGCTTGTGTATTCGGCGCTGTGCCAATTTGGGCTTGCAAGAACTCAAGCAACCACTGGTGACCGGTATAACTGCTCTCCGTCTGACGAGGACCAGTTTGACTGGGCTCATTTTGTCTAGGTAATAATGCAAATGCGCCAATACCGACTTCTTCTATCGCGGCTGCGTAGGGGTTTTGTTTTGTGGCTTGATCAAAAAAGCCAGGGTATAAAGCAAACGCTCCAAAAACTGGGCGGCTTTTCTTGGCAGGTTGACCTGCGATTGAACCAAATGGAGACTCAAACAAGCGCGGCTCTGATAAACGAATGAGTGCATCACGATAACGGTGCATTTGGTTAATGGCATCGTCTGGTACGTAATCGGTAGTTTCAATATCTTCATTACTGTCATCCAAACGGCTTTTATCGGTTTTAATACGGTATTTGGCATCAAACAGCCAAATAAACTGTTTCTCTTCAGAGGTACCTAAGTTTGCGTTTGTAGGCAGCGTCACTTCCAACACAATATCCGGCTCTTGATTCACCAAGTACGAGCGGATCGATTTTCCTTGTTTGGTAAACTTAGGCTCGTGTGCCAGCCTAGCCGTCACACCATCTGAGCGTTTAAAGCGAAAGGCACCGGCAAAGCCATCTTTTAGTTGGTACTCAAAAAAGTCATTTTGAGCGAGCTTCGTTGCACTATTTTCCACCAATTCAAAGCCAAGATCATGCTCTAAAATCTGTTTCAGACATAGAAAGCACCACACCTCATAAATCTCAGCCACCGACTTCATCGAAATGCTCGAGTGATTGCCAAACACATCTAAATAAAATTTCAGATCCTGCCAAACACGATACACCGCACTATAACCTGTTCTTTGCTGTAGTACTAACGACTCACAGCTTAACCCTGTGTATGCGCCAACCTCTTTTAAAAAACTTTGGCCTAACACTTTTTGCAGCGGTTGTTGCCAACTATGTAGTTCATTTAAAAATGAATCAGATAACCGTTGACGTTCTGGCACGCGGTTACTTTGCCTGAGCTTTTGTTCAAATTCCGCTAATTGTCGCTTGCTTTTAGTCACCGCCATTTTTATAAAGCGGTTTTCAGGGGTATCGACGCCCAGTTTATTTTTTTCGACCGCATAGCGTTTATCGTACTTGCAATTAGCAAAGTCTTGCTTTAATTGCTCGGCTAACTTATGTGGCAAGCGGCCTTTTAATTTGACGGCTTTAATATTAGCCACTGTAGGTTGTAAACGGCTATGAGGTGCGGCACAAATCACTTTTAAGCCTTGCTCAAAACGCGCCCTTAACGCTGCAAAATTAGCCAACCACATCAGTGGAAAATGCCTACGTTGCTGGCTATTCGCTGCATCTTGTTCAGTTTTTTCTACTAAACTAAAGCGCCAAAGGGGGTAAACCTTGTCTATGGCTTGGTACATGGCTGGCATGTCTTGGTGCAGAGCCATTTTGGTTGGCAGTACTTCAAACGCAATATGCTGAGTCTGTATTTTACCATTAAGTTCAAACGTGAGTGGCAAACGTAACCACCCCACATCATTGCCGGTATTGATGGTACCAGTTAAACGTGCAGGCACTACGCCCCTTGCTGTTTTTACTTCGGGGGCAAAACGAAATGCCTCATTCACACTTTGGCTGTGATGGGTTAAGCGCGCATTAGACACTTCACTAAAAAAGACCCACTCAAACTGGTACTGGGTATTCTCAAAAAACAAGGGAGAGTTTAATGTCAGCTCAGCGTGTTTCGCTAAGCCATTTGCAACAAGGCCACTTTCATCTAACCCACTTTTTACTAAGCCATCTGCAACTACCCCTTGCGGCTCAATGGCATTGCTAAGTTCAGCCGCAGGAGCAAAGCACATTTCGTAGCTAGGTTGTGCATGATTAGCGCTCGCCCTGTGTGCCACTGTATTCTGGTACACGCTCAACCGCTGGCTAATATCATTAGCCCAGACCGAAAACTCAAAGTCGGGGGTTTGTAATCGTATTAACTCTGGCATTCCCTACCACTCCTTACGCCATCGCAGTGCTGGTTAAGCTTAAATGTTGCATTCATTGCAGAAAGCATCAAACAACACCAACCCCTTAAGGCCAGAAACTGGTGAAAGTGGCACTGGCTAATCGCTCGCTCATCCACTTCAACTTAGCTTTCGAACGGCAAGGGATGCGTAGCACTTTTTGCTCATCTGTTACATCGCCCTCTATCGCTCTTTCACGATATAAGTCAGGGCGCTGATCTTCTTCTTCCGTTGCAGACGCTAACCAAATTGGGGCTAACTGGTCTGCCAGCACAGTATTCAGCTCTGCCAACAAAGCCTTACCATCTGATGTGGTGAGTTTGTCGGTATCGCCCTCGATCCGCGGCAATACCTTACTCATCATAAAATCGTCCCACACGGCTTTTAGGGTCAAGTCATCTTGTGGTTGGCTACTGGCTACTGCAAGCAGTAACTCATTGAGCGCACGAAACGCCAATTCAAACGGTGTGTTTTTTAGCACTGCATTTACTTTATTTAAAAAGCTAACCGTTGCATCACCAGCATTTATTTTTTCACCACCTTTAGCTTCTATCTCAAAGTCGACATCCGCCTTGCTGGCGTTTGACCAAATCGGATAGCTAAGGCGCTTGTTACAACTGGCTGGGGTGAAAAAGTCGTTATAGTCGTTCGGGAAAAACTCGCCAAAATCAAAGCTTAGTGCACGATCTATCACCTTACGCGAAAAGCCATGAGTGGTTTCATCCATATTCACAGTGCCCGCGACCAGTAAGTTAAACGGAATGCCTAAACCATATTGGCAAATATTATCCCACAGCTCATCGTATTGAGCACCATCAAAGCCTAGCGCTTCGCGTAGCTTTCCTTTATCTGCGACTTCTTTAATAGTTGTTGATTTTAATAGCGCATCACTACTGTAGGTAAAGCTATCACCTGTCCAACACCACTCGCGGGTTTCCAGTACCGATAAGTAATCGGAAAAATACTGCTCAACAGGGGCAAGGTTCATTTCATCCAAGCACAACCAGTAAGGCAATATCTGCGCAAGCGCATCACGTTCGCCTGCTACGACTAATCGCTCGCCTTGGTCTTCGCTATCTTGAACTTCAACGGTTAATTTACTATCAGCAATGGCACGCCAGGCTTTGGCGATAAACTGCAATACATCGGTAGTGATGTATTCTGCTTTTCCGTCTTTTGCGAGGCGAGAAATATAACCAAGCAAATCACTCGGCTCATGCCAGTCGGGGCGCACCGAGGTTAAGCAATAAGTTTCAGCAAACTGGCCAGAAGTTTTTGCTTGTTCACGCACAAAATGGGTTTTACCTGTACCAGAGATACCTGCTAGAAGGATGAATGGTTTAGGTAAAACCGTTTTAACTAAGCTAAAAGGCTGAACAGATTTATTTTTCACATACAACTTTATTGATATAGGTTTCTGACTAGGCTTAACGATGAGGGCTGTTACACCGTATGAGCTTAAAATATCTACGACAGCCCCAAGCTCATCTTGCTGCTTCTCTACACCACCACAAGTCAAAAAAGCAAATCTAGTTTTTCCACTACATCTTTTACCGAATCGCTTTAAAACCGTTTGCCATTCGTTAATACTTGAGCTAGTGCACTCAAACTCCTCATCTAAATATGAAATTTTAAAAATACCATTCTCAAGATCTTTTTTTGCACCTAAAACAGAAATATCATCCAGCTCAACAAATACACTAAGTACATCATCTTCTGATATATATCTCTGTTTCTTGCTATAATTATTTAAAACGGTATCCTTAATGTAATTTCGAGAGAGCCTATCGCCAGCAATTTTTATTAACTGAGGATCATTTTCCAATTCATCTTGGAACTTACCAGACCTAGCTGAATCAAGCCCCATATAACCAACTTCATCGGCTTTTGAGAAAATATAAGCAAAAACCTCATCCCTGTTTTCTTTCATGTATTAATCAATCCTGTTTTAATAAAAACTCTCTGATTGATGTTGCCACCTCATATGACAACATAGGTGGTACTGCATTACCTATTTGCATAACATTTGATGTAGCAGAATGAGGGAAAACAAAAGAGTCGGGGAACGTCTGTAGACGAGCACACTCCCTGATTGTTAGCCTTCTATCTAATTCATAATGAAATTGGACTCGAGACTTAGCGTTTGCCCTGATTGTGTAAGAGGGTTCGTCTGCTTTGCAGTGCTCATCACCTTGGCCATTCCCTTTCTTGGCTTTTGATGCCTTGAAATACTGGCTTTGGTTTGGAATAGTCTCATCAATAACTTTTTCCAAATCTTCGATTGCCCATTTAGTTCCGCGATGCATACCAACAAATTTTGGTTCTGGCTTTATAGGTTCACCTTCAAGATCATTTCTGGTACAAACAAAAAACAGCCTTCTCCGACTTTGTGGCACACCATAATCTGGAGCAAAAAGATCCCACACTTGGACTTTATAACCTTGCTCGCTAAAATCATTAACTATAGTATCTAGCACAGCACCATTTTGCATTCGCGCTAAATTAGGAACATTTTCAGCGCATACAATTTTAGGTTTGTGATGTTGCATATATCTAACTAGAACTTTGTATAGTTGACCTCTGTCAGAGCTAAGACCTCTTTTAGGACCACAAGAACTAAAATCTTGGCATGGAAAGCCACCAATTAACACATCAGCACTTGGAAAGTCATTAACAAGATCTTCAGATAACTCAACTTGGCTAATAGGTATATTTAAGTTTTTCTTTATTGTTTCTACACACTTCTCATCTTTCTCATAAGCAGCCAGAGTTGTGAATGGTTGACTTTCAAAGTATTGACTTTTGTATTTAAAGCCACCTTCAAATCCCATATCCAGCCCACCAACACCTGTAAACATTGAGACCAAAGAAAATTTATTTTCTAACAATTTTTTTCCATCATTCAAACTCAAACCACATAGTATATTGAAATTACTATACTTAACCTTCGGCCTAATACTTTTCCCAAAACTCTCAATATTAATAAGACCATGTCTCTCTAACGTTTTAATAGTTCGAGAAAGATTACTTACAGCTCGCCCAGTTAATTCAGATAATTCTGTAATATTTTCAGGTTTTTTTTCTGCGATAGTCTTTAACAAATGCTGATTTTCTTCGGATAGAACCGATGCAATTGATTTAAGGGAGTCAAACCAAACATCTACTTGGTTTGTGGAACTTGGAGTTTGACCTTTAATACCAATAATACAGCTAGTCACGCCTATACCTACCTCTGACACAAGACACCCTTAATACTAGATAAATAAACAAACCATATGTTATCAGCTAATGATAAGACGTCAACTGTAATTCAGGTGCTAATCATCCAAGATACTGCCTTTAACACAGTACATACGTGGACGGGTGTTATCGGGCCGGCTGGCGTCCGGCTGGTCTGTCCTAGCGATGATACCCGGTTGCTGTTGCAGCAAGTGAACGTGCTGCTAGGCTGTGTTCTCAAAATGCTGGTTTTCTGTCCACACATAACTCGCGCAAGTAGCGAAGGCAGAAAGCCAGTTTGATAAAGGCTGCAAAACTCTTGGCTAGCTTTTCATATCTCGTTGAAAACCGGCGAAACTTCTTCAACCAACCGAAGCACCGCTCCACGACATTGCGCCTGCGGTAATGCACCTTGTCCAGTACCAATGGACGCCCCTTATGGCGCCGTTGCTGGTCGCTGCGTTGCGGAATGACCGCTTTTATCCTTCTCCGCCGTAGCTCGGCTCGAAAGGCTTTGCTGCTATAGGCCTTGTCTGCGGCAAGATGCGCTGGCCGTGTTCGGTAGCGACCTGATGACGTTGGTATCCTCGCCATGGCCAACGCGCTTGTTGCATAGCTGATTTCTGCTGATTGCCCCGGTGACAGGCAGAAGCTCAGTGGTAAGCCATGACCGTCCGTGACCAAGTGAATTTTGCTGCCGAAACCTCCCCGCGAACGGCCAAGGGCTTGATTCATTGAGGTGTTTTTTTACGTGCACCGGCAGCATCTTTGGATGCTCTGACATTGGAGCCGTCCAGGCACCACAGGTCGAAATCGATGAGCCCTT
>NZ_JBFOCN010000119.1:0-68902 GCF_040907815.1 Aeromonas sp. s6 | reverse complement strand
GGCGCTGTCCCAATTACATGTTGAAAGGCTAACCTTGAAGTAGGTCATCACCCTGAGGGCCTCCATCATGGATACCCAAGCCTTTCAACATCTACTGTCTCTCTTTCCACAGCTCACCATGCGCCAGCGTCGCCTCGCGCAACATGAACTCACTACCCCTCACCCAATCACCTCGCTGGCCGCTCAACTCCCCGCTTGTCGATGTTGCCCTCACTGTCAGGCCGAGGCTACGCAGTTGGCTCCCTGGGGTTGGAGTCGAGGGCTGCGTCGTTATCGCTGCAAGCAGTGTCTACGCACCAGTTCCGTTCTCACCAAGACGCCTCTGGCTCGACTTCGCAAGGCACAATGCTGGGAAGACTACGCCCAGGCCCTCATCGACGGTCTGACCGTCCGACAGGCTGCCGTCCGCTGCGGAGTCTGTAAAAACACCGCCTTCTTGTGGCGTCACCGCTTCCTGAAAGCCATGGCGAGTCACCAGGCGGCACGGGAAGGGGGTATCGTCGAGGTTGATGAGACCTTCTTCTTGGAGTCGTTTAAAGGGCAACGTGGTTTGCCCCGCCCGGCCCGCCACCGTGGGGGCAAAGGCCGTACCCGAGGCACAGGGCCGGATTACATCCCGGTGATGGTGGTTCAGGACCGGGCTGGTCACCATGCGGATTTTCAGTTGGAGAAAATGAATGCCGAGACGGTGATAGCTGTTTTGACACCCCTTGTCTCGTCAGATGCGGTGTTGTGTAGCGACGGCGCCGGGGTGTATGCCAGTTTCAGCAAAGCGCAGGGAGTGACCCATCAGGTCGTGCGCAATCGCCAAGGCGAGCGTGTGGTTGGCGCGTACCATATCCAGCATGTAAACGGATATCACCGTCGGTTGAAAGAGTGGATGGAGCGGTTCCATGGGGTAGCGACCCACTATCTGAGAAATTATCTGGGTTGGCGAAGGATGTTGGAGCGCTACGGGCGGGAAGTGAATGTACCACGTTGCTTGCATGAGGCGCTGGGGCGCCCCATGCAACACGTAATTGGGACATAGCCATCGAAAAAGGCTCCCGAGGGAGCCTTTTCTCATTCTGGCTGCGTGGACTCAGCCTCCTTTCCCTCCAGCCGCCTCACCGGCTTTTGCAGAATAAGGTTCGCCGGATAGGTGACCAGATCGCCGTTGTCATCCCGCACCCGCACGTAGAAGAGGCCGATCTCGGTGATGATGCCGGTAACGGAGTCATCCTTGTCGAGGATGCGGATGCGATCGCCAATCTTGTAGGGGAAGGCGAAGAAGATGGTAATACTGGCGGTGATGTTGGAGAGGATCGACCACTGGGCCACCATGGCGACCCCCAGCACCGCGAAGAAGGAGGAGGCGAGCACCACCAGCCGGGAGAAGTCGAGCCCCCAGACCCCGGCCAGGATCAGCAGGGTGGCGCAGCCCAGCAGGAAGTGGAATACGTGCTCCACGTAGAGTACCCGATTCTCGCTCACCTGCCGGCTCTGGCCAAGGGCCATCAGGCTCTTGTGAATGAGGCCGCGCACCAGGGTGTGCCCCAGCAACAACAGCAGGGTCACGCCAAAAGATTCCCATGTCGTCATGTTCACTCCTTACCACCAGCGCCTGTGCTTGAGCCAGACCGCCAGTCCGGTCGCCAGCACCAGCAGGAAGCCACAGAACACCCAGAAGGCGGTCGGACTCTCGGCCCCGGGGATCCCCCCAAGGTTGATGCCGAACAGGCCGGTCAGGAAGCTGGCGGGCAGGAACAGCAGCGCCATCACCGACATCTGGTAGGCACGGCGGTTGGTCGCCTCCGCCATCAGGTTGTTGATCTCGTCCGCCAGCACGGCGGTGCGCGCCACCCCGGCATCCAGATCGTCGAGCCAGCGCCGCAAGCGGTCGGCGATGTCGAGCAGGCGTCGCCTGTCATCTTCGTCCAGCCAGCTGATCTTCTCGTTGGCCAGACGCGCCACCAGATCCCGCTGGGGGGAGAGGTAGCGACGGATCATGATGAGCTGCTTGCGGATGCGCGCAAGCCGACCGTTGGCGGGCAGGTCGCGCATCAGCACCATCTCCTCCAGATCCAGGATCTGGTCGTGCAGCTCCTCGACGAACTCCCCGGCCCGGTCCGTCAGGGCGTCGCATATCTCCACCAGCCAGTCGGCGGGTGTGTCGGCACCGCCCCCCAGCGACAGCTGCTCGAACACATCTTTCTCGGAGAGCAGCGGACGACGTCGGCTACTGATGATGAGATCCGGCGTGATGAAGATCCGCAGGGCAACCATCTCTTCAGGCCTGTGATCCTTGTTGTGGTTGATGCCGCGCAGGATCAGCAGCACCGTCTCCCCCATCCGCACCAGCTTGGGACGATTGCTCTGGCCGAGCAGGGCCTCCCGGGCCGCCTCCCCCAGCAGCGGCGTCTGCAGCAGCCAGCGCGCCGACTCCGGGTTGCCGTAGTCCAGATGCAGCCAGCCGGGCTGGGCACCGGGGATCTCGCTACCTTCGGCCAGCGGGGTCATGCCCCCCTTGCCGTCCAGGGTCAGGCCATAAATCACGTCACCGGGC
Organism: Aeromonas sp. s6; assembly: GCF_040907815.1. NCBI lineage: Bacteria > Pseudomonadati > Pseudomonadota > Gammaproteobacteria > Aeromonadales > Aeromonadaceae > Aeromonas > Aeromonas sp. s6. The sequence continues at coordinate 66,357 of NZ_JBFOCN010000119.1, read as the reverse complement.
ACCCGATCCATCTCGTCTCCTTCTCGTTTCATGTGCAGGCCCCAGCTTACACCAAAGGCGGGGACGACTCAGCCCCGGGGCAGCCGCCCCGCGCCAGCCATGCTAAGATGCGCCACCCGTTCCAGACACAGGAAGCCATGCCATGCCCATCTGGGTTGATGCCGATGCCTGCCCCATCCCGGTCAAGGAGATCCTCTACCGCGCCGCTCACCGCGCCCAGGTGGTGACCACGCTAGTGGCCAACCAGGGGCTCAGAGTCCCCCCCTCCCCCTTCATCAAGACCCAGCAGGTGGAGAAGGGCTTCGATGTGGCAGATCATGTCATCGCCCAGCAGGTCAAGCCAGGCGACCTGGTGATCACCGGCGACATTCCCCTCGCCTCCTGGGTCATCGACGCCGGGGGCGAGGCGCTCAATCCCCGGGGCGAGATCTACACCCGGGAGACCATCCAGGCACGGCTCGGGATGCGCAACTTCATGGAGGAGCTGCGCTCTGCCGGCGTCCAGACCGGTGGTCCTGCGCCCTTCAACGCCGCCGACAAGCAGCGCTTCGCCAATGCGCTGGACAAGTGGCTGGTCAGGGGCAAGCTGAGCTGATCACCCTCTCCCCGGCCCACCGCCGGGGAGAGCCATTCATTTCCCTTTTCCCTTAATTCTTCCTTAATGCGCCTTGATTAGCCTTGCGACTGTTGACCCAACCACCCGCAAGGAGCAAGCAATGAAACTGACCCCCCTGTTGTTACTGATCCCCCTGTTGAGCGGCGCAGCCCTGGCCGACCCCCAATGCACCCAGGCCGACAAGAGCAAGTGGATGAGCGAAGCCGACGCCCAGCAGCAGATCAAGGCGATGGGCTACGACATCAAGAAGTTCAAGGCCACCAAGACCGGCTGCTACGAGATCTACGGCTGGGACAAGGAGAAGCGCAAGGTCGAGATCTACTTCGACCCGACCGACCTGAAAAAGGTGAAAGAAGAGATCGACGAGTAACGCCGCCCCGGGCCGGTCTTCCCCCGGCCCCCACCATGGAGCCTTGCCATGACACCTGCCTCTGAAGTGAAAGTCTGGGATCCCCTCATCCGGGTGTTTCACTGGGCGACCGTCACTCTCTGCCTGCTCAACTTCTTCGTGCTGGAAGAGGGTAGCAAACCCCACAGATATGCTGGCTACGCGGTGGGCATCCTGCTCATCATCCGCCTGCTGTGGGGACTGGTCGGTCCCTATTACGCCCGCTTCGGCCAGTGGTGGCCAACCCCTGCCCGGGTCCGCTACTACCTGCGTCAGCTCGCCCAGGGGCGCCACCCCTACTACCTCGGCCACAATCCGGTCGGCTCCCTGATGATCTGGTTGCTGCTGCTGTCCCTGGTCGGGACCGTCGTCACCGGCTGGCTCACCACCTGGGATGCCTTCTGGGGCGAGGAGTGGCTGGAGGAGCTGCACGGCATCATCGCCAACACCCTGATGGCCGCCGTTGGCGTCCATGCGGTCGTGGTACTCCTGACCGATCGCCTCACCCGCAGCGATCTGGTCCGCGCCATGGTGCTGGGCAAAAAGCGGGTCCCCGCCAACATCAAGGTGGAAGACCCCCGCGCTTGATGGCCGGGCTGCCGACCAGTCCCCTCCTCTGTTCACCCGCTCATCTGCCCAAAAAAACGACCCCCTGCCAAGGCAGGGGGTCGTCATGAGCAGCGCGGGGGGGAGGACCTAGATCATCACACCGGCGATAACGGCGGAAAGCAGGCTCACCAGGGTGGAGCCATAGACCAGCTTCAGACCGAAGCGGGAGACCATGTTGCCCTTCTCTTCGTTGAGCGCCTTCACCGCACCGGCGATGATGCCGATGGAGCTGAAGTTGGCGAACGACACCATGAAGATGGAGAGGATGCCGACGGTGCGCGGGGAGAGCTCGGCGGCAATCTTGCCCAGATCCATCATGGCCACGAACTCGTTGGTCACCAGCTTGGTCGCCATGATGGAGCCGGCCTGCAGCGCTTCACTGCCCGGGATGCCCAGGATCCAGGCAACGGGATAGAAGATGTAGCCCATGACGTGCTGGAAGTTGACGCCGAACGCCGCCTCGAACAGGTAGTTGATGAGGGCGATCAGGGCGATGAAGCCCACCAGCATGGCACCGACGATCACCGCCACGGTGAAACCGGCCATGATGTATTCCCCCAGCATCTCGAAGAAGTTCTCCTTCTTCGGCGTGTGGTGCTCGTCACCCTCGGCCAGCGCCTTGGCATCGGTCACGGTGTTGTCGGGCTCGTAGGGGTTGATGAGGGAGAGCACCACGAAGGTGCTGAACATGTTGAGCACCAGCGCGGCCACCACGTAGCGCGGCTCGATCAGCTGCATGTAGGCACCGACGATGGACATGGAGACGGTGGACATGGCCGTCGCCGCCAGGGTGTACATCTGCTTCTCGTTCAGGTGCGGCAGTATGTTCTTGAGGGCGATGAAGTTCTCGGACTGACCGACGATCATGGAGCTGATGGCGTTGAAGGACTCCAGCTTGCCCATGCCGTTGATCTTGGCCAGCACGGTGCCGATGCCACGAATGACGATGGGCAGCAGACGGATGTACTGCAAAATGCCGATCAACACGGAGATGAAGACGATGGGCATCAGCACCATCAGGAAGAAGGAGAAGGCCCCTTCGTTGACCAGACCGCCGAACACGAAGTCGGTCCCCTGCTTGGCAAACTCCATCAGCTTGGTGAAGCCGGCGGCAAAGCCACCCACCACCGCCAGACCCACTTCGGAGTTGAGCATGAACCAGGCGAGCGCCAGCTCGACCACCAGCAGCTGGCCGATGTAACGCAGCTTGATCTGTTTCCAGTTGCGGCGGTTTGCCAGCAACGCCAATGCCAGGACCATCACGAGTCCGAGCACGAAATGAACGTATTCCATACCAGTAGCACCCATTGAATTGTTATTTTTGACCGGCGCCATCATAAAGAACTGCATATTTAAAAATCAGAGAATCATCACAATCCGCGGTAAAAATATGCATGCGAAATAATACAAACGTTTTTAAATTAATTGCCATGACATACGATTATTAATCGTTAATGGATGAGGTTAAAAATAAATCAAAAACAATGAGTTATGCCAATTTGTTAATTTCATTCCTCATTCGTATATAGATTGAATAACGACCATATCCAATATGGCATCCTCCGATGACTCATCATCACCAGGGCATGTTTAATTAAAAACGTTTTCTCGCCATTCATCATGATCTGGCCATGACCACCCCCTGCTCCATTGTGCTCTTTTTACATACCGCAAGCCCGCCAACGCAGACAGAAGCCTCCATCGGCAACCCATGACGCCAACCGTTCAAATATTCACCGCATCCGGCGGCACATTCTGGTATGATGCGCCCCCTTGCGCACCGCGCCCCCCCATTTCTGGTTTTCCGACATAGAGTCCTTTTGTGAACAACAGCGAATTTAGCAGCCTGAACCTCTCCTCCGCCCTGCAGGACAACCTCGCCAGCCTGGGCTATCTGCAGATGACCCCGATCCAGGCCCAGAGCCTGCCCCTGGTGCTCGACGGCAAAGATTTGATCGCCAAGGCGAAAACCGGCAGCGGCAAGACCGCGGCCTTCGGCCTGGGTCTGCTGGCCAAGCTGGACGTCAACCGGCTGGCCGTGCAGGCGCTGGTGCTCTGTCCGACCCGCGAGCTGGCGGATCAGGTGGCCACCGAGATCCGCCGTCTTGCCCGTACCCTGCCCAACGTCAAGCTGGTGACCCTGTGCGGCGGCACCCCGACCGCACCGCAATCCGCCACCCTGGGCTTTGGCGCCCACATCGCCGTCGGCACCCCGGGCCGGATCCTCAAGCACCTGGAGCAGGGCACCCTTGAGCTCGACGACCTCAAGACGCTGGTGCTGGACGAAGCGGATCGCATGCTGGACATGGGCTTTGGTGAAGACATCAACCGGGTCATCAGCCACGCCCCGCGGGACCGGCAAACCCTGCTCTTCTCCGCCACCTATCCGGAAGGGATCGCCCAGATGAGCCGCGGCGTGCAACGCAACCCGGTGGAGGTGAGCGTGGAGTCCCTGCACGAAGAGAGCGCCATCGAACAGAAGTTGTATGAAGTGCCGGCCGGCCAGCGCCTCGATGCCCTCACCTGGCTGCTCAGCCACTACCAACCGGGCTCCTGCGTGGTGTTCTGCAACACCAAGCGCGCCTGCAACGACGTGGCCGATCACCTGGCCGCCAAGGGCTTCTCGGCGCTGGCGCTGAACGGTGACCTGGAACAGCGTGAGCGGGATCAGGTGCTGGTGCGCTTCGCCAACGGCAGCGCCACCATACTGGTCGCCACCGACGTGGCGGCCCGCGGCCTCGACATCAAGGAGCTGGGGGCCGTCATCAACTACGAGCTCACCTACGACCCCGAGGTGCATGTGCACCGCATCGGCCGTACCGGCCGCGCCGGCCAGCAGGGCCTGGCCCTGAGCCTCTACCAGCCGAACGAGGCCCAGCGCGTCAACTTCATCGAGGAGTACCAGCAGGCCCCCATTCCCCAGGGCGACCTGGCCGGGATCGGCCGCGACATCAAGCCGATCGCGCCGCAGATGGTGACCCTCTCCATCGATGCGGGCCGCAAGAGCAAGGTGCGTGCCGGTGACATCCTCGGCGCACTGACCGGCGAAGGCGGCATTGCCGGGGCCGATGTGGGCAAAATCCAGATTTCCGAGCAGTACTCCTACGTGGCGGTGAAGCGCCAGGTGGCGAGCGCCGCCCTCAAGCGGTTGCAGGAAGGCAGGATCAAGGGGCGCAGCTACCGTGCCCGCAAACTGGGCTAAGGTATTTCACACGCCCGGCCAGACCACAGGCGCCTGACAGGCGCCTGTTTCATATCATTCGCCGCCATGCGGCAAGACAGGTGACATGATCCAAGCAATCCAGAGCGATGTGAGCTGCCAGAACTGCGAAGCCTGCTGCTGCCGCCTCGAGGTGATGCTCTTCACCGACACCGGCGTGCCGGACCGCTATATCGAGGAACGGGAAGGAGAAGTGCCCGTGATGCACAGACTGGAAGATGGCTGGTGCGCCGCCCTCGACCGCAACACCATGATGTGTCGCATCTACGAGGTGCGGCCGCTGATCTGCCGTGAATTCGAGATGGGGGAGCCCGACTGCCTCGACGAGCGGGACAAGTGGTTCATCAGGCTGGAGTAACCGGGGTGTTCAACCCGTGCTGACGTGGATCTCCGTGCCTTGCAGCCCCTCGAGGCGCTGTGTCAGCCAGTGGATGGCCTGCGCTTCCTCCTCGAAATAGCGCACCTCCTGAAAGGGAAGCTCGCTGAAGACGTGATCCGCCAGATAACGTTTGAAATCCCCGATCATGACCACCGCCAGAAAGGCGCAGCCATGGGTGGCGCACCAGTTGAACTGGCGACGAAAACGGGCCAGCACCTCGGGGCCGGCGGCCTCGAACTCGGTCGCGACCTCGACGATGCCCCAGGGGGCTCCCTGCAAACGGCTTATCTGCTGGCTGAACTTGCCCTCATAGGCCATGGCGCCTGCCAGGTTGAAAGGGCCGCTCGGCCGACAGATCAGCAGTTGCCCTTGTCGCTGCATCTCAAAATGGCCGTGTGCTTGCACGTTCACCTCCTGCCTTGAGTCCTTCGCTGCGGCTGATATGCCCTGTGTTGCCACAAAGTAAGAATTTATCCCCGAAAAGTCCATGAAGCTCCCCCCATTGTGAACGGAAAGCGCCATTCAACCCCCGTTTTTACCCCAGTGGCGGAATGTACATTTCTTCGACATGTTCTGTTGCAGTTAACAAAACGTTGCTGCTATCATCCGCGCCACTCAAAACATTCCACCTACTGAAACCTTTTGGCGTTCACCCAGGGATCAACGATGAAGCAACAAGACGCAAGTTATTACCAACGGATCTGGCGCTGGCATTTCTATGCCGGTCTCTTCGTCGCCCCCTTCCTGATCCTGCTCTCCCTCACCGGCATCGTCTATCTGTTCAAACCTCAGCTGGACAACCTGCTCTACCCCCAGCTGATGAAGGTGGCGCCCGCCACCCAGACCCTGAGTGCCGACCAGCTGCTGGCCAAGGCAACCATCGCCATGCCGGACGCCAGCCTGCGCAAATACCTGCCCCCGGTGGCAGCAGACGCGAGCGCCCAGATAGTCGTGATGCGTGAAGGGCAGGAGCTGACCCTCTTCATGGACCCCGCGAACGGCGCCCTGCTCGGCACCATGGACAACAAGTGGAACCTGCAGGCGGTGGCGCGCGCTCTCCATGCGGAGCTGATGCTTGGCACCACGGGAGATCGCCTGATCGAGCTGGCCGCAGGCTGGGGAATCGTGCTCCTCGTCAGCGGACTCTATCTCTGGTGGCCCCGCAAGGGGCCGGGTGTGGGGGGCATCCTCTGGCCGAGAATGCACCAGCGCGGCCGTCTCTGGTGGCGTGACCTGCACGCCGTGGTCGGCTTCTGGAGCGCGGGTTTCCTGCTGCTGCTGCTGCTGACGGGCATGACCTGGACCGGCTTCTGGGGCGGCCAGTTCGCCGATGTCTGGAACCGCTTCCCTGCGGCCATGTGGAACGAGGTGCCCAAGTCGGCTCCCCTCACCCGCAGCCTCAACCAGGCTCACGAACAGACCGTCTCCTGGGGGGCCGAGACCCTGCCCATGCCGAGCTCCCAACCCACGGCAGAGAGCCATGATCACAGCGCCATGACCCATGGCGGCGGACATGAGGGCATGGTCATGGCCAGCCATCGCATTCCGCTGCAACAGGTGGTCGACATCGCCAGCGAGCGGGGGGTCAGCCCGGGTTACAGCATCACCCCCCCGGTCGGTGAAACCGGCGTCTATACCATCGCCATCTTTGCCGATGATCCCCGCAACGACGCCACCCTGCACATCGACCAATACAGCGGCAAGGTGCTGGTCGACGTGCGCTGGCAGGATTACGGCCCGGTCGCCAAGACAGTGGAAACCGGCGTCATGCTGCACATGGGCAAGCTCTACGGCTGGCCGCACCAGCTCGTCATGCTGCTCATCTGCCTGATGATTCTGGCAAGCTCGGTGAGCGGGCTCTGGATCTGGTGGAGCCGCCGTCCCAGTGGTCGCCTCGCCGCCCCGCCCCTGCCCGCCAAGTTGCCTCCCATGGGCGGTGCCATCGCGGTGCTGGTCGTGCTCGGGATCTGCTTCCCGCTGGTGGGGGCCTCCATGGTTGCCATCTGGCTGCTGGACAGTCTCTTCTTCTCTCGCCGCACGGCCGTGGCCCAGGCAAGCTGACCCAGGGGCAAGCCCGCCTCATGCACACGAGGGCTCCCTGTCGGGGGCCCTCGTCGTCTGCATCATCTGGCATCATCCTTCGCCTGGCGGCATGCTCCTCCCCTGGCGATCATCACATCGGTCTGATGAAACAACAACGCGTCGACACATCAACAAAAAGGGCTCCCGTTCGGGAGCCCTTTTCATTGCCAAACGCGTCGGCCTCAGGTGAGCGCCAGCCCGGCGGAGAGCAGCAGGCTGAACAGAAATGCGCTGATGGCGGTCTTCTTGAGGGCGCCGGTCAGCACCTCGCCATCGAAACTCTCTCGCAGGGTGCGGGCGGCATCGGTGAGGGGCTTCATGGCGGGCAGGAAGATCCAGGGCCAGAGGCTCGCAGGCTGAGTCAGCAGGAAGGCGATGGTCGCCAGCAGCGCCGCCCCCAGCAAGACCCAGTGATAGGCGATGGCCCGGTTGCGGCCAAGGCGCACCGCCAGGGTGATCTTGCCGCTGGCGGCATCGGTCTCGATGTCCCGCACGTTGTTGATGTTGAGCACGGCAGTCGCCAGCAGGCCGCAGGCGGTGGCGGGTAACAACAGGTCCCACTCCAGGCGATGGGTGAAGAGGTAGTAGGAGCCGAGCACCCCCAGCAGGCCGAAGAACAGGAACACCGAGATGTCCCCGAAGCCGCGATAGCCGTAGGGGCTCTTGCCCACCGTGTAGGTGATGGCCGCGACGATGGCCGCTCCCCCCAGCAGGATGAACGTCAGGATCTGCTGCCACGCCTCCCCGAAGGCGCAGACCAGCAGAGAGAGGCCGCTCACCACGGCCGCCAGGGCGGTCAGCCCCATGGCCACACACATCTGGTGCCGGGTGATGAGGCCGGAAACCACGGCGCGCTGGGGACCGATCCGCTCCCCGTTGTCGGCACCGGAGACCGCATCGCCATAGTCGTTGGCCAGATTGGAGAGAATTTGCAGCAGGATGGCGGTCAGCAGGGAGAGTCCCATGATGGTGCCGTCGAACGCTCCCCGGCTGGCTGCCAGCCCCGAGCCCAGCAAGATGGAGGAGCACGCCAGGGGCAGTGTTCGCAAACGCGCCGCCAGCAACCAAACAGAGAAGGTATTTGTCATATTGTGATGGCCAAACAATCAGATATTGATCGTGTTAAGGGTTATCGAACCGGATTTAGGTATACTTGGCTGCGCGGGGGCGTCGGCTCCCCCGGGCAATTTACATGGACGAATGGGCAGATAATATATAGGAAATCGTCGCCCTTTGGCATCAACCTGCGCCATCCTCCCCCGGAGCGATCGCGATTATCCGGCTCAGACTAGACATCCATGTTGGCTCAGACCCACCTCAAGCAACAACTGGACGCCCTGCGTCACAGCACTGTCAGCGGTTTCGTGCGACTGCGCGTGGCCGCTCACGTCGACGTCTTTCCCGGCTGGTTGGCGGCCCAGACGCTCTACCCCCGCATCTATTGGCACGCCAGAGGGCAACAGAGCCCGGAGTACGTGGCGCTTGGCGCCATCCACGAGCTGACGCGGCCGGAGGATATCCAGCGGGTCTGCGACCTTGCCGGCACGGCCAGTGAAGACAGCCCTCGCTACTACGGTGGCCTGGCGTTCGACCCGGATCTGCCCGGCTGGCAGGGTTTTGGCCCCTGCCGCTTCGTGCTGCCCCGTATCGAACTGGTACGCCGGGGGGAGTGCACCAGCCTCTGCCTCAATCTCTGGCTGCCCGCCCGGGAAGAGGGTCACGCATTCGAAGCCGAACTCTGCGCCGCCGAGGCGGCGCTCGATGCCCTGCAACCCGAGGCCCCCCTGCCCGCCCTGCAAAAGCGGCCATGGCAGCGCCAGGACCTGCCGGGCCCTGCCCAGTGGCAGACCCTGGTGGAGCAGGTCACGGCCCCCGACTTCCAGGCCCGCACCCCCAAGGTGGTGCTGTCGCGGGAGAGTCTGCTCCAGAGCGAGGCGCACGATGCGCCACTCTGCCCCTGGTCCCTGCTGACACAGTGGGCCCGCCACGCCCAGGAATGCTTCCACTTCGGCTTCCAATTCTCCCCCGAGCAGAGCTTCATCTCCTGCTCCCCCGAGCGCCTCTACCGCCGGGAGAAGGGCCACCTCTTTACCGAGGCGCTGGCAGGCACCATTCGCCGTTCCGGGGATGAGGCGACCGACGCGGCCCTGGCCGCCGAGCTGCTGGCCGACAGCAAGAACCGGCTGGAGAACCGGCTGGTTCACGCCGACATTCTCAGCCGCCTGGCCCCCCTCACGACCGATGCCACCCTGACCGAGCCGCGCATTCTGAAATTGCGGCTGCTGCAACACCTCAAGTGCGACATCGAGGCAGAGCTCAAACCCGGCGTCTGCGACTGGCAACTGCTGGCTGCCCTGCACCCCACTCCCGCCGTGGGGGGCGCCCCCCGCGAGGCAGCGCTCGCCTTCATCCGTGAATGCGAGCCCCATGATCGCGGCTGGTATGCCGGTGCCTGCGGCATGCTGAGCCGGGAGACCTCGGAGTTCTCCGTCGCCATTCGCAGCGCCCGGATCAGGGGCCAACGCATCAGCCTGTTCGCCGGTGCCGGCATAGTGGCGGGATCGGAGCCCGCCGCCGAGTGGGCCGAACTCGACAACAAGATCGCCAACGTGCTCTCCCTGCTGGGATAGCGTTTCTCACCGACTCCTCACTGCGAGAGCTTCATGTCCGCCAGCCACGTGTCCGCGCATCACGCCTTTGCCAGCCATCACGCCACCTTCAACCATGTCTGGTCCTCCCTCTTGCTGGAAGAGCTCTTTCGCCTCGGCGTACGCGACATCGCCCTGGCCTCCGGCTCCCGCTCGGCGCCGCTCACCATGGCCGCCGCAGCCCACCCGGGCTTTCGCCGCCATCTGCACTTCGACGAGCGGGGTCTGGGCTTCATGGCGTTGGGGCTGGCCAAGGGGAGCGGCCGCCCGGTGGCGGTGATCATGACCTCGGGCACCGCGGTGGCCAACCTCTGGCCCGCGGTGGCGGAAGCCCAGCTCACCGGGGTCCCGCTCATCATTCTCTCTGCCGACAGGCCACCCGAGCTCATCGACAACGGGGCCAACCAGGCCATCGATCAGCCGGGGATCTTCGGTCGCTACCCCGTCTATCAGCAAAATCTGCCGAGCCCCACTCCCACCATTCCGGCGGCCTTCGTGTTGAGCTCGGTGGATCAGGCCCTGGCCCGACAGGCGCACACCCCGGGGCCGGTGCACTTCAACTGCATGTACCCCGAGCCCCTCTACCCCGGCGACCACTATCTGGACTTTTCCGATTACCTGGCGCCCCTCGGCGACTGGCTGCACTCGGCCAAGCCCTGGAGCCCCTGGCTGGTGGGCGAGCCGGGCTGCCCCGCCCAGCCGGACTGGGAGGAGCTGAAGGGCAAGCGCGGTGTCATCGTCGCCGGACGCATCCAGGATCCGGTGCAAGGCAAGGCGGTGGCCGAGCTGGCAGACCGCCTCGGCTGGCCCCTGCTGGCGGATCTGCAAAGCCAGATCCGCTTCGATGATCGCAACCTCGTCCACACGGATCTCGCCCTGCAACACAGCGACTTCGTGGCCGAGCTGGCCCGCGCCGAGGTAGTGCTGCAATTCGGCGCCCGCCTCATCTCCAAGCGCCTCGGCCAGTTCATCAAACAACACCCCTGGCAGGATTACTGGCTGGTGGACCCGCAGCCGGCACGCCTCGACCCCGACTACCGGCTGCGCCGTCGTCTGGTGTGCGACCCCGCCGCCTTTGCGGCCGCCCATCCAATCCCCCATTCGCAGCAGCCCTGGCACCAGTTGGCCGCGCGCCAGCAGGCCATCAGCCAGCAGATCCGCACCGCCTGTGATCGCTTCTCGGAGCTCGGGGTGTGCCACCGCGTGAATCAGCTGATCCAGGGTCAGTTGTTCGTCGGCAACAGCATGCCGGCCCGGCTGATGGACATGCTGGGCGAGGTGGGCAAGGGCCCCAGCCGGGTGATGACCAACCGCGGCGCCTCCGGCATCGATGGCCTTATCGCCACCGCATACGGCTTCGCACAGTCGGTCCCGCCTGACAGTCGCGAGCCCACCACCCTGCTGCTCGGGGATCTCAGCGCCCTGCACGATCTCAACAGCCTGGCGCTGCTCGGCAAGGGGAGCCGCCCCCTGGTGGTGATCCTGCTCAACAACGACGGCGGCAGCATCTTCCGCATGCTGCCTGTGCCCACCCAGGACGCCCTGCTGGAGACCTACTACTGCCTGCCCCACGGCCTGCACTTCGAGCACGCCGCCGCCATGTTCGGCCTGCACTACCGGGCCCCCACCACCCTCGACGCATTTGAGCAGGACTATGCCGCAGCCCTGAAAAACGGGGTAACCCTGATTGAAATCAAGGTACCGAGCAGTGAAGTCGCCGAGGATCTCAAAGCACTGGGAGCCGCTATCCGTGGTCTCTGATCCCGCCGCGCCGCTGGTGCTGCTGCACGGCCTGCTGGGGGACGCCGACGACTGGCGACCTGTCATCCAGACCCTGCCCGGCGTCTCGTGCCATGCCCTGGATCTGCCGGGCCACGGCCGCAACCGGGCACTGCGGGTGAGCGGCTTTGACGAGGCCCATCGCTGGCTCTGCGACGAACTGGCCGCGCGGGATATCGCCCACTACCGGCTGGTGGGGTATTCGCTGGGGGGGCGGCTCGCGCTTCATCACGCCAGCCACTCCCCGGCGGGGTTGCAGGCCCTGCTGCTGGAGAACTGCCACCCCGGGCTGCCTGCCGATGAACGTGCGGCCCGCATCGCTCACGATGAAGCCTGGGCCCAGCGTTTCGAGTGCGAGCCCCTGACCCGGGTGCTTGCCGACTGGTACCGCCAGGGCGTCTTCGCCGACCTGGACGACGATGCCCGCACCCGCCAGGCCGCACGCCGCCTTGGCAACGACGGCAAGGCCGTGGCCGCCATGCTGAGGGCCACGTCCCTGGGGCGGCAGCCGGATCTCGCCCCCTGGCTTCGGGATACCCGGCTGCCGGTGCAGTGGGTCTCCGGCAACCGGGATCACAAATTCCATGCCCTCGCTTGCCAGTTGGTAAAGCAAGGCTGCAATATCAAACACTTGGCTCTGGATGGCGGACACAATCTGCACACAAGCCAGCCCGATACCTTTGCCCGGCTCCTGCGGGAGTGGGCTCACCAACCAGAAGAGAAGATCCATGATTGAAGCAATGACGGAAGCCGAGCTCTATGCCCCTGTCGAGTGGCACGACTGCTCCGCCGGTTACGAGGACATCCTCTATCACAAGTCCCCAGAGGGCATTGCCAAGATCACCATCAACCGTCCCCAGGTGCGCAACGCCTTCCGCCCCCGTACCGTGAAAGAGATGCTGCAAGCCCTGGCCGATGCCCGCTACGACGACAAGGTCGGCTCCATCATCCTCACCGGCTTCGGCGAGAAGGCCTTCTGCGCCGGCGGCGACCAGAAGATCCGCGGCGACTACGGTGGCTACAAGGACGATGAAGGCACCCATCACCTCAACGTGCTCGACTTCCAGCGTGACATCCGTACCTGCCCCAAACCCGTGGTGGCCATGGTGGCTGGCTACGCCGTCGGTGGCGGCCACGTGCTGCACATGATGTGCGACCTGACCATCGCCGCCGACAACGCCCAGTTCGGCCAGACCGGCCCCAAGGTGGGCTCCTTCGACGGCGGCTGGGGCGCCTCCTACATGGCCCGCATCGTCGGCCAGAAGAAGGCTCGGGAGATCTGGTTCCTCTGCCGCCTCTACGACGCCAAACAGGCCCTCGACATGGGGCTGGTCAACACCGTCGTGCCCCTGGCCGAGCTGGAGCGTGAAACCGTGCGCTGGTGCCGCGAGATGCTGCAACACAGCCCCATGGCTCTGCGCTGCCTGAAGGCGGCCCTCAACGCCGACTGTGACGGCCAGGCCGGTTTGCAGGAGCTGGCAGGCAATGCCACCATGCTGTTCTACATGACCGAAGAGGGTCAGGAAGGGCGCAATGCATTCAACGAGAAACGCCGTCCCGACTTCTCCAAATACAAGCGGAATCCCTGATGACACTCGCCCTCTACCGCTACCAACTGCCCTTTACCCAGCCCCTGGCCTTTCACGGTCAGTTGCAGGTAGCGCGCGAGGGCCTGCTGGTACGCATCGACGATGGCTGGGGGGAGATAGCCCCCCTGCCAGGATTTTCCAAAGAGACCCTGGCCGACGCCCAGGCCGAGGCCCTCGACTGTCTGGCGCAGCTGGCGCGGGGACAGACCCCGACGCCACAGCTGCCCTCGGTGCAGTTCGGGCTCGACTGCGCCCGTCGTAGCTGGCCCGAGCAGGGTGCCCCCCTGCCCGAGCCCTATCCGCTGATCCAGGGCTCCCCCCAGGAGCTGCTCAAGAACTGGAAGCAGTGGCTGCACGAGACCCCCCTCAAGGCCAAGCTGAAGGTGGCCCGCTACCCCATGCGCGACGAGCTGGCGCTAATCCGGCTACTGCTCGATCGGCGCCCCAACCTCAAGCTGGTCCTGGACGCCAACCAGGGCTGGACCCGCGAGGAGGCCTGGGCCTTTTGCGGCCACCTGGATCCGAATCGCATCGAATACCTCGAAGATCTGTGCGCCGACTTCGAGGACATCGCCTTCGTCGCCAGCCGCACCGGCATGCCGGTGGCGCTGGACGAACTGCTGGCCCAGGGCAAGCCCTGGGAGCCCATCCCGCAACTGCGCGCCCTGGTGCTCAAGCCGACCCTGCTCGGCGCCCTGGCCAACAGCGAGGCCCTGGTGGCCCGCGCTCGCGAACTGAAGCTCAAGGTGATCGTCTCTTCCTGTTTCGAGTCCGGTCTCGGCCTCGGCCAGCTCGCCCGCCTCGCAGGGGAGTGGGCGCCGGATCAGGCCCCTGGCCTCGATACCCGCCGCTGGCTGGCCAGGGATCTGCTGGACAAGCAAGGGCAACCCGATCCGGGCAGGGTGGACCCCCTGTTTCACCGTGACTGACCCATGGTGACCCGTCAGATCCCACGGCAGGAAACCTGCCCGGTACGACGCTGGGCGACACAGGCCCCTCATCGCATTGCCATCCACAGCGGGGAGCCTCTTAGCTACCAGCGCCTCGACCTGCGCCTCAACAACCTGTGCAATCAGCTCGCCCGGGCCGGGCTGGAACGAGGAGATCATCTCGCCGCCGTGGTGCGCGGCGCCCTGGAGGATGTGTTGCTGGCCTGGGCCTGCGTGCGCAGCGGCATCGTCTTCTGCCCCCTCAATCCCGCCTTTCCGGCAACCAGACACAGCGAACTGGCGAGCCAGCTCGAGGCCCGGGCATTCTGGTCGGCAGGCGAGATCCCGGCGGGCGACTGGCAAGCCCTCAGCCTCGACTTCACGGGCGAGCTGGCCGCAGATGGGGAGTCCCCGCTGGTACCCGACCAGCCGAACAACATGATCCTCACCTCGGGATCCAGCGGTACCCCCAAGGCGGTGGTACACCGCCTCGCCAACCACCTCGCTTCGGCCCGGGGTTCCGCCACCCTGATCCCCCTGGACGAAGCCTGCGGCTGGCTGCTCTCCCTGCCGCTGTTTCACGTCGGCGGTTACGCCATCCTGTTCCGGGTCTTCCTGGCGGGAGCCGCCCTGGTGCTGGACGATCGCACCCGGCCCCTCAAGGCGCGGCTCGAGGATCAGCCCATCACCCACCTCTCGCTGGTGCCGACCCAGCTCTGGCGCCTGCTGGCACAGGGATTCGACCCATCCCGCACCCGGGTGCGAGAGCTGCTGCTCGGGGGAGCCGCCATCCCGGCGCCCCTGGTCAACCGGCTGACCGCTCTGGGGCTGGAGCCCAAGGTGAGCTATGGCCTCTCCGAGATGGGCAGCCAGGTCTGCACCGGGCAACCCTGTGCCGCCGGCGTGGTGGGCCGCCCGCTGCCGGGGCGGGAGGTCTGCATCCGCCAGGGGGAGATCTGCGTGCGCGGTGAGACCCTGTTTGCCGGCTATTTCAGGGAAGGCGAGCTGGTGCGCCCCCTCGATGAAGAGGGCTGGTTCCACACCCGGGACAAGGGCCGCCTCACTCCGGGGGGCGATCTGGTGGTGGAGGGGCGGCTCGACAACCTCTTCATCTCGGGAGGGGAGAACATCCAGCCCGAGACCATAGAGCAGCGGCTGGTGGATCACCCCGCCGTGGCCCAGGCCCTGGTGGTGCCGGTGCCGAGCGACGAGTGGGGGCATAGGCCCGCCGCCTTCATCGACTGGCACGGCGAACCGGCCCCCCCTGCCGAACTGGCCGCCTGGATCAGGCTGTCGTTACCCAGCTTCATGGTGCCGGACCAGTGGCATCCCTGGCCGGATCTCGGCGGCAATCTGAAACCCTCCCGCACCCTGCTCGCCCGCAGCTTGCGACAAGAGGAGTGACGCCTCCCCCATATGGGGCGGAGTCCTTGCTATCAACACAGCCCCCTTTGGGGCTGTTTTTATGTTGTTTGCTCCCGAATGCATCATTTCGCTGCGCCATCTGGCCAATTGATATTCCTTTGGAGCCCAATACCCTCTCTGGTCCCCACGCCTCTCCATCCACCAAAGGGATCATGATGAAGCACCTCTCTCCCCGGCTGCTGCTCCTGGCAGCCCCAAGCCTGCTCGCCACTTCGGCGCTGGCCAACTACTCCCCCTCCGACTGGCAACAGTATCAACTCAACGGTGAATCCAGCCGTCAGCTGGGGGATCGTCTCACCGAAGTGACCTTTGAACTGAGCGCCCACAGCAGCGACGGCCCTTATCAGCAGTTGAGGGTGTATCGCCGCTTCGACTGGCGCGATGCCAACCTGGCTGCGCTGGCAGAGCAGCAGTGCGGCGAGCCGCAACTCAAGATCGAGCAGGGCTGGCAGATCCGCTACCTCAGCTGTGAAGAGGTGGTACCGGCCGGCAAGGCCGTCCCGGCCAGCAGCTATGACTATGGCTACGGCATGAAGCAGGGCCGCTGGGAGCCGCTGGCGGGCACCCCCACCGCGCCGCGTCAGGATCGTCTGCCGCTGGCTGAGCGGGTCATCCTGGGTCACAGCGAGCAGGAGCTGGATCGCTGTGAGCTCAACGCCGAAGGTCGCTGCGCCGAGCAGGCATGGCAGTACCAGCCGCAAAACTGGCAGCAATTGAAGGTGCTGGAAGAGACCCCCAACGAACGGGATGGTCGCCTCGAGCAGATCTTCTTCCGCCTGCAGCCCATCGCGGGCAGCCAGGCCGCCAAGCAGGTGAGCGAGCTGCACGTCTGGCGCCAGTACACCTGGTTGCTGGACGAGATCAAGGCCCAGCAGGAGTGCAATGAACCCCAGACCCGTCAGGAAGGGGACAAGACCATCAGCTATCGGGTGTGCCGTCAGACCCTGCCCGCCGGCAGCGAAGTGCAGGTGGTCTTGAAGGACACCGGCTATCAATACCCGGTGGGGGGCAGCGAATGGCAGACCCTGCCGGAAACAACCGAGTGGCAGGAGAGCCGGGTGCTCAACCGCCCCATCGTGCTGGCCAGCAAGGAAGAGCAGATCGACTGTCGCCGTGCCGACGGCCGCACCTGCTCCGAGCCGGATCTGCCGGGCACCGAACTGCTGGACGCCGACGCGGCCAAGATAGTGCAGGATGCCAGTGGCCAGCCCGCACCGGTCTGGCAGGAGAACTATGGTCACGATGACACCAAGCTGCTGTCCGTGTCCCGCGGCATCCAGAGCCTGCTGGCGGCCAATCAGCCGGCCCATCCGGCCATGAAGCTGCTGCTGGAATACGTGCGTGCCCACAACTACCACAACTACGGCAAGCACAAGGAAGACGGCCCGGCTGCTGCCGAGGCGCTGGCCGAGGCATTGACCGCGCTAGGCGCCCATCCGCTGCTCTTCCCGGAGCAGGCCAGCGACGAAGTAGGCGCCGTCATGGGTGCCTGGAGCATCGCCCTGCACGGCCAGTTCAAGAGCCCGGCAGTGCAAAGCCGCTTTGGCACCCTGCTCGGCGAGTTCAACCAGATGCTGGCCTACAGCACCCGCCATGCCAGCGAGATCAACGGCCAGCACGCCTGGGCGACCGGTCTGTTCGATCTGCTCAACTTCCTCGACTTCGCCAGCGACTACAGCGATCCCTTCGCCAACGACTTCCGCCAGCAGGATGGCGAGCTGCGCAAGCAACTGCACGCCCTCGGCATGAGCGAACTCGCGTTGTGGCAAGGAAGGGATGGCGCCGATCTGTTCCTGCTCAACAACGTGCTGGATGCCTACACCCGCCTCTACCGGGTCGCCCGCTATACCCGCCCGAACGAGCTCGACGGCTATCGCACCCTTCTGGATGACTCCGTCATCGCACTGGTTCGCCACCACGACCTGATCCCCGGTGGCCAGCAGAGTCAGGAGCTGCTGGAAGACATGTCACTGACCCTCTCCACCTACTACCTGACCTACACGGACCGCACCAGCGAAGCCTGCATCAGCGGTGACTTCGCCGAGCTCTGTACCCCTGTCCGGGTGGAGGACGTGCTGCCGTTCGAGCACACCTGCTCGCCGACCCTGCGCCTGCGGGCCCAGGATCTGACCATGGCTCAGGCCGAGGGGATCTGCCGTGAACTGGGTGCCGAAGAGCAGCAGTTCCACCAGCAGATGGAAACCGGCTGGCAGCCGGTGGCGGACGATCACAACGAGGCGCTGGAACTGGTGGTCTTCAACTCCTCCGCCGACTGGAAACGCTACGGCAGTGCCCTGTTCGGCGGCGTCTCCACCGACAACGGCGGTATCTACCTCGAAGGGGATCCGGCTCGCCCCGGTAACCAGGCCCGCTTCTTCGCCTACGAGGCGGAGTGGAAGCGCCCTGCATTCCAGGTGTGGAACCTGCGCCACGAGTACGTCCACTACCTGGACGGTCGCTTCAACCAGTACGGCAGCTTCGGCCACTACCCGCTCAACCGCACCACCTGGTGGTCGGAAGGGCTGGCGGAGTTCGTCGCCCACGGCCAGTGCTTCGCCCGCGGTCTGGACAACGTCGCCGGCCGCCCGGCCAGCGATCGCCCGGCCCTGGCCGACATCCTGCACCTGGATTACGACAAGGGCGGCGAGATGGTCTACTCCTGGTCCTACACCGTGCACCGCTTCCTGAACGAGACCGGTCGCAGCGCCAGCTGGCTGGCCATGGCCCAGGCCCTGCGCAACCCGGATCGAGAGCAGGCCATGAGCACCTTCGAAGCCGAGCTGGACCAGCTGATTGCCAATGACAGCGAGGCCTACCAGCAGTGGCTCGGCCGCGAGCTGCTGCCTTGGTGGGAAGCCAACAAGGACTCCGACGAGTGCAAGGCCAACGACTCCTCCCACTGAGGACGAGACGGCTATGACAAGGGGCGGCCATGGCCGCCCCTTGTTGATGGCGCCGTTTGATAAGCCCGGGATCCTGGCGCGCGCTGCGACAACCTCTGCCCGAGTGAGCCCCTGCGCCGCCATCAAACCTGACGCGCCACAACAACTTGTAATAGAATGACCCCCTGTCTTCTCTTACTTCAGACCCGAACCGCACCGCGCATGAAGAAGTTTGCCAAGATCCTGCTCGCCTGCCTCTGCCTGTTGCTGGCCTCCATCGCCGCCCTGCTTGGCTACAGCGAGTGGACCGTCTCGGACGCCCGTCACTACACCTACGACGACGTCAACGCGGTGCCCTACAACCGGGTCGCCCTGGTGCTCGGCACCTCCAAATACCTGATTGGCGGCAGCCCGAACCACTACTTCAAATACCGGATCAAGGCCGCCGCCGAGCTCTACAACAACGGCAAGGTGGACTACATCCTGGTCTCCGGCGACAACGCCACCGTGCAGTACAACGAACCGCGCCAAATGCGGCGGGCCCTGATCCAGGCCGGCATCCCGGCCAACGCCATCTACAGCGACTACGCCGGCTTTCGGACCCTGGACTCCATCGTGCGTGCCAAGGAGGTGTTCGGTCAGGCCCACTTCACCGTGGTCTCCCAGGCCTTTCACAACGAGCGAGCCATCTTCATCGCCCGCCATTTCGGCATCGAGGCGGTCGGCTTCAACGCCGTGGATCCCAGCGCCTATCAGGGCATCAAGACCCGGGTGCGCGAGGTGTTCGCCCGCCTGATGGGGCTGCTCGACCTCTACGTGCTGGACAAGGGTCCCAAGTTCCTCGGCGAGCCCATCGTCATCGGCGGCCCGGTCCCCTGCCAGGCGCTGAGCACCATAGGCGCGAGCCAGCCCTGCCTGCCCATTGCACCGCCCCCTCATAAGCCGAAGGCCAAACCGGCAGCGGCAGTGAGCGCGGCAACCGCCACCAGTGCGGCGGCTGCAACCAGCGGAGCCTTGGCCACCAGCGCCGCCGTGCCGAGCGAGGCAACGCTCATGGATAGCCCGGCTGCCGCCAGTGCAGCAATGCCAACCAGCAGTGCCCCGGCCACCAGCGCAGCCGTGCCGAGCGAGGCAACGCCCGTGGATAATCCGGCTGCCGCCAGTGTGGCGCCGCCAACCGGCAGTGCGCCGACCCCTCAATAGCAGAGACCCGCCAACAGGCGGGTCTCTTTCATTGGGCTCGGTATTTCCGGTGATCAGGCCAGCGCCGCCACGTAACGCCGTGCCACCTCGCTCCAGTCGATCACCTTGTAAAACGCGGCTATGTAGTCGGGACGCTTGTTCTGGTACTTGAGGTAGTAGGCATGCTCCCACACATCCAGCCCGAGTATGGGGGTGAGCCCCTCCATCAGGGGGCTGTCCTGGTTCGCGCTGCTCACCACCTGCAAATTGCCGCGCCCATCGACCACCAGCCAGGCCCAGCCGCTGCCAAAACGGCTCAACGCCGCCTGGGTAAAGGCCTGTCTGAAGGATTCCAGCCCACCCAGATCCCGCTCGATCGCTGCGGCCAGCTCGCCGTCCGGCTCGCCGCCGCCCTGCGGACTCATCACCTGCCAGAACAGGCTGTGGTTGGCGTGACCGCCGCCGTGATTGCGCACCGCCCCCTGCACCTGGGCCGGCAGGCTGTCGATACGGGCAAGCAATGCCTCCAGCGGCAGGGCAGCCAGCTCCGGCAGATCGGCCAGGGCGGTATTGAGGTTGTTGATGTAGGTCTGATGGTGACGGCTGTGATGGATCTCCATGGTCTTTGCATCGATATGGGGTTCCAGCGCGTCATAAGCGTAAGGAAGGGCTGGCAGGGTATGGCTCATGTTCATTGTCTCTCCTGTTGGGCTCAATGCAGTTGATGGGCAGAGCCGGTCTGACACAGACATTGACCCAGGCTGCGCTGGATGCCGTCGTGATGACCGTGTTTGCCCAGAAAGGCGAGCAGCTCGGTACGGGTGCTGCGGGCGTGGCGAACAGCCGCCTCCCGCAGGGCAGCGGAACTGGTGGGGGACTGGCTGGTGGCCAGCAGGCAATCATGGATGTGACACAACAGGTCGGCGGCCCGATCCGGCAGGGTCATGGCCACCAGCAGATCCGCCAGGTTGTGATGGGCCACCACCAGGGCCGCCACCGCTTCGTCGGCATCATGCCAGTCGGCAAACTGCTGGCGGGCAAGCCACAGCGCCTGCTGATAGCAGTCGAGCGCCCTGGCGTACTCCCCCGCATCGAAATGACGGTTGCCACTCAGGGTCTGCGCCTTCCAGTGCGCCATGCTGCTGTCCGCTCCGGTGGTACTGACCCACCCCTTCACCCAGGTTCCCGTCATGACTCGACCACTCAAATGATAATAATTATTATTTAACTTATTTGATGAGCAGACACAAGGAATAGTTGGTGCCGCCTTTTTTGCCCATATGGGTAGGGTTTTTCTGCAATCCCCGGTTTAGTGATCCCATCCACAGATACATTTGAGTTCAGCCACCATGCTGCCGGTACTGGCATGAGGCCGGTGGCTGCCCGGTGACGACCAGAATGCAGCCGGTTTTTTCACAAGGACGGTGAAGATGAAAAGATGGCTATTGATGCTGTTGTGCGCCCTGCCCATGCTGGGTCAGGGGGCCGGTTATACCCAGACCCGCTACCCCATAGTGCTGGTGCACGGTCTGTTCGGTTTCGACAAGCTGCTCGGAGTCGATTACTTCTACGGCATCCCCCAGGCCCTGACCCGGGATGGCGCCAAGGTCTACGTGGCCCAGGTCTCCGCCACCCAGAGCTCGGAGCTGCGCGGTGAACAGCTGCTCAAGCAGGTGCAGCAGGTGCTCGCCGTCACGGGGGCAGAGAAGGTGAACCTCATCGGCCACTCTCACGGTGGCCCCACCATTCGCTACGTCGCTTCGGTCGCCCCCGAGTTGGTCGCTTCCGCCACCAGCGTGGGCGGGGTCAACCATGGCTCGGAGATCGCCGACCTGGTGCGGGCCAAGGTGACGCCGGGCTCGGCGGCCGAAGGTCTGGCGGTGGCCGCCGCCTCGGCCCTGTCCGGGGTCATCTCGCTGCTCTCCGGGGGCAGCCAGCTGCCGCAGGATCCCCTCGCCGCCCTCGACGCCCTCACCAGCACCGGCGCCCAGCGCTTCAACCAGCGCTATCCGGAAGGGCTGCCGAGCCAGCATTGCGGTGAAGGGCCCATGCAGGCCGCCAACGGGGTCTACTACTTCTCCTGGAGCGGGCGCGGCACCATGACCAACATCCTGGATCCGGTAGATCCCGCGCTGGCGCTGACCGGCAGCTTCTTCAAGGAGCCCAGTGACGGTCTGGTCGGGGTATGCAGCAGCCACCTCGGCAAGGTGATCGGCACCCACTACCGCATGAACCATCTGGACGAGGTGAACCAGTCGTTCGGCATTCGCCACCTGTTCGAGACCGACCCGGTCAACCTCTATCGCCAGCACGCCAACCGCCTGCAGAGGCTGGGACTATGAACAGGGCATGGCTGATGGCTGCTCCGCTGGCGACAGCCCTGCTGCTGGGGGGCTGGCAGTATTGGCCCTCCGCTGACGCAACCGCCCCTTCGCCGCAACATGCCGGGCCCGCTTCCCCTCTGGTCAGGCAGGCTGCACCACCGTCGGACAAGGGCTCGCTGCAGGCCCGCCATGAAGCCTTTCTCGCGGCTGAGGGCAGCCTGACGGTGCCGACGGATCCGGGCCTGGCCAGCTTGCAGAAACTGTTCGACGAGCGCGAACAGTTGCGCAGGCAGCGCTTCACCCCGGTCGAGCAGGAGCAGCTGTTTGCCGAGGACAGGCTGATGGAGCAGTGGACCCTGCGCCGCAAGGCGCTGGCGGAGGCCAGCGATGCCGACAAGCCGCTGCTGGCGAGCGAGCTGGAGCTCTGGCTGGCGGAGCAGCCCCAGTGGTTTCGGGAGGCGGAGGCCAACAGCCGCCTGCTGGGCGATCTGCAGGCTCTGGAACAACTCCCCGCAGCCGGG
Source organism: Aeromonas sp. s6 (assembly GCF_040907815.1). Classification (NCBI taxonomy): domain Bacteria; kingdom Pseudomonadati; phylum Pseudomonadota; class Gammaproteobacteria; order Aeromonadales; family Aeromonadaceae; genus Aeromonas; species Aeromonas sp. s6. The sequence goes on along the minus strand of NZ_JBFOCN010000119.1, from coordinate 43,784 downwards.
CGTGACGCCGCACTGCGCGAACAGTTGGGACCGGAGGCGGCAGACCGGTTGCTCCAGCTGGCAGAGAGCCAGCAGGGGTTCGAGCAGCAGCTGGCCGGCTATCTGGCCGAGATCAGGCCCCTGCCTGCCGAGGCCCGGGCCAGCCAGCAGCCGGAGATCCTGGCACACTGGTTCGAGCCCGGTCAGTGGCGACGGGTGGAGACCCTCACCCGGCTCACCCTGGGCGAGCAGTAACCGGCATGAAAAAGGGGCCCGCAAGTGGGCCCCATTCTTTGACGCTGCCACCCTTACTGCGGCTTGTTGGCACCCGGCAGTGGCTGCCAGGTGAGGCGAGTCACCCGGTTGCCCTGCACCTCGCAGGTGAGGCAGAGATCCTGCCACCCCTTCTCCTGGCGCAGGGAGACCTCTCCCTTGATGCCCTCTGCACTCCTCTTGAGTTTGGCCGGCTCGAAGGTCACCTTGTCACCTCCGGCGAGCGCCATCAGCTTGCCATTGCAGAGCCACTGGGCGAGCTCGGCCCCCTTGAGCTTGACGCCCTTGTCAGCCCTCTCCTCGGCGGTGCTCGGTGCAAACAACCCGCCCAGCTCGGCCGCCCGTCTGGTCAGCCAGGCTTCCCGCTGCTGCATGCTCATCTTGCTGACAAACTCCGCAGGCTGCCCCTTGTCGTCCAGCCATTGGGTCAGCTTGCCACTGTCATCGAAGGCGAACTGGGCGGCGGGCTCCTTCACCCCGAACAGCTTGCCGCCCTTGAAGTAGTAACGGCTCTCCCCTTCCTGTTTGCCCTGCTCGTTCAGGATGGGCACGGCGATGATGACAGGCGTGCCGTCGACCCAGGCCTTGATGTCAACGCCATCGTGGCTGAACAAGCGGGTATCGAGGGCGCTGTCGGCCCCCTTCTCCATCAGGGTGAACTGCTCGGCCAGGGAGGCGGCGAATGAAGGCAGGGAGCAGAGTCCCAGTCCCAAGCCGAGGCTCAGGGCGATCGCGGTTGTGCGCATAAGTGTCCTGTGGTGGGCCCGAAGGCCGGATTAACTCTCTACCAGCCAGGTCCTCAGTCCCTCCCGGTGAGCCTCGCTCAAAGGGATGGACTGCCGGGTCCGGTAGTCAAAATGGATCAGGGTCGTCTCGGCGGTCACCGCCAGCTCGCCGCCCTGCCAGGCTTCCTGCCAGAGCGTGAAGGAGCTGGTACCGATACGCCGCACGCCGGTCTTGATCGACACCATCTGGCCATAGAACAGCTCCCGTTTGAATTGCACCGTGTAGCCCGCGATGATCAGATGCCAGTCATGCACATCCAGCTCGGGCGAGAAGAGGCGAAACAGGGGATCACGGGCCGATTCAAACCAGACCGCCGGCACCGTGTTGTTAATGTGGCCGAGGGCGTCCGTCTCTTGAAAACGGGGTTGGATCTGCATTTCCAGCATGGATGTCGACTCCTTGTCGTAGGACCGCGCACAGGCTAGCGCGCCAACCCGTCCGACTCAAGCGTCCCTGCCTGGGGGTGAGAGCCACCGCCGGTTTCCGGCTCCTGCGCCACCTGCTCGGGCTTTAACCAGGCGCTGCGAAAATCGAACCAGCCAAGGGCCGTCATGCGCACGCCGTGCACGCCGACCCGGCTCTCCAGCTCCAGCCAATGGTGAAACAGCGGCACGAACCAGCTCTGGCGCTGCACCTCGGCCAGCAGGGCGCGGGGGCCGGGCTCTTCACCATGGGCGCGCCACTGCGTCAATCCCTGCCACAGGGCCTGCTGGCCGCCCCACACCCGGCGCAGCAAGGGGGTGCCCTGAAGCCAGGCGTAAGGGGCGAAGGCGTGCTCATGCTCCAGGTTGAGGGTGCCGAACCAGAGATCCACATCTTCATCCTCCCCGCTCACCCAGCGCCCGTAGTCCAGGGTACGCACCTCGAGCTGGATCCCCTGCTCTGCCAGCAGGCTGCTCATGGCGCTGGCGCACTCGTTGAACTCCAGATGCTGGTTGAAGCAGGCCAGTACCAGCCGCGCTGGCAGGCTGACCGGGCCGGACTCGGGAAGAGGCAGGCTCTCGCGCCAGTGGGGCAGGAGGCCCAGTGCGCTGGTCCAGCCCCGCTGCAGCTCGGGTGCCACCCGGGCCATCAGGGCGATGGGGTTGAGCAGCCGGGTCAGCCACTGGCGCAGGGCCGGGTCCTGCAGAGGGGCCGATCTGTCGTCCTGCAGCAGGAAGTAGCAGCCGGATTCCAGTTCGGACTCCCCGCGCATGGAGCCAAGCTCCGGGGTGTCGCTGCCCAGCCTGACGTGGCTCTCCAGCCGCTCCGCCAGCTCCGGCAGCATCCAGATGTCGATCTCGTCGAGCAGGGCCCGCAGCCCGAAATAGTCGTCAAATGCTTCGAGGCACAGGTGCAGCGGGTCGTTGGCGCTCACCCGATAGGGGCCGGTGCCCACCGGCTGCAGGGCGAAATTCGCCTCCCCCTTGAGCTCCCGCGGCAGGATGGCCGCCACCGGCTCGGCCAGCAGGTGCGGCAGCAGAGGATCCGGGCTGTCGAGATGGATGTCCAGGGTGCGCGGCCAGCGGCTCTCCAGCCGCGCCAGATGGGCGAACAGCGGGCGATCCCGCAAGGCCAGCAGGCTCTCCGCCACGTCCTCCACCACCAGCTCGCGGCCGTGGTGAAAACGCACCGCCGGCCTCAAGTAGAAGCGCCAATGGCAGGGGCCCAGACACTCCCAGTAGTGGGCGAGATCCCCCTCGATTTCCCCATTTTCCTCGTTTCGCCGGGTCAGACCGTTGAAGATCTGGCGGCTCAGGTGAATTTCGGAGCGGCGCAAGGGCGCGGTGGGCAACAGACCGGGCAGGGGCCGGTAGTAGGGCACCCTCAGGATCTGGCGCCCCTCCCGGGTGGCCTGGCCGAGCTGCTCGATCAGCAGCGGGGTGAGCAGATCGAGGCGATCTTCGGCCAGCCGCACCGCCTGCGCCAGCTGGCCCTGACTCAGCAGATCCCGCAATCGGCGCCGGGTCAGGCTCTCCTGGTTGTCGAGCAGGGTGAGGCGGGAGCGCCGCCCCCGCCCTGCCTCCGCCGTCCAGCACAGCCAGCCCTGCCCTTCCATGCGGCGCAGCAGCAGGCGGGCATTGCGGGGGGTGCAGCAGAGCAAGTCCGCCACCTCGGCGAGGCTGATTTCCCGCTCGTCGCAGCCAAGCTGCTGGGCGAGCCGTTGAAATTGCTGATAAAGGCGGCTAGTAGGCATAAAAGAGGAAATCCCTTGGCTGAAAGTCATCAGTTTTTACTTCCGCATTTTAGCTCAATACTGCTGGCGAACGTGAACACCACAGCACAGGAGCACCATCATGAGCCACGCCAACCCCCTCAAACCGAACCGGATCCAGCAAATCCTCCGTCGCTACTTCCTGAGGATCCTGCCCCGCCCTCTGACGCTGGTCGAAGATCCCATGGTGCAGCTCAACCGCCTGATGCAATGGGACATGCACCAGATAGACGACAGGGAGTATCGCCGCCGTCTCTGAGGTTGCCGTCACCGACGCCATCCGGTCACCCCCATCCCCCGGCATTGCTTTGCCGGAATGGGTGGTTTACATCGGCGCCAGGACTGCTAGATTGGACGTCTATCCATCCATAATGGTGACATCCAACAAGGAGTGTGTGATGAAAGATGCGACCCTGGCCCTGCACCACGGCTTTTCCAGCGATCCCGCCACCAAGGCGGTGGCCGTGCCCATCTACCAGACGGTGGCCTACGAGTTCGAGAGCGCCCAGCACGGGGCGGATCTGTTCAATCTGGCGGTACCGGGCAACATCTACACCCGCATCATGAACCCCACCAACGATGTGCTGGAGCAGCGGATGGCCGCCCTTGAAGGGGGGATCGCCGCCCTGGTGGTCTCGGCAGGTTCCGCCGCCATCACCTACGCCATCCAGGCGCTGACCGCCGCCGGTGACAACATCGTCTCCACCCCCCAGCTCTATGGCGGCACCTACACCCTGTTCGCCCACATGCTGCCAAGTTTCGGGGTCGAGGTGCGCTTCGCCAAGGATGACAGCGCCGAGGCCATCGCCGCCCTCATCGATGACAAGACCAAGGCGGTCTATTGCGAGAGCATCGGCAACCCGGCGGGCAACATCGTCGACATCGCCGCCCTGGCCAAGGCCGCCCACGCCCGCGGCGTGCCGCTCATCGTCGACAACACGGTCGCCACTCCGGTCTTGTGCAAACCCATCGAACACGGCGCCGACATCGTGGTGCACAGCCTGACCAAATATGTCGGCGGCCACGGCAACTCCCTGGGGGGCGTCATCGTCGACTCGGGCAAGTTCCCCTGGGCGGATCACGCCGAGCGCTTCCCCCAGCTGACCCAACCCGAGCCTTCTTATCACGGGGTGGTCTACACCGAGGCCTTCGGCCCGGCGGCCTTCATCGGCCGGGTGCGCACCGTGCCGCTGCGCAATACCGGCGCAGCGCTGGCGCCGATGAACGCCTTCCTGCTGCTGCAAGGGCTGGAAACCCTGAGCCTGCGCATGGAGCGCCACGTGGACAACGCTCTGCGGGTGGCCCACCACCTCAAGCACCACCCCAAGGTGGCCTGGGTCAGCTACGCCGGTCTGCCGGGTCACCCCCACTACCCGCTGGCGGAGAAGTACATGGCCGGTCGCCCCTCGGCCATCCTCTCCTTCGGCCTGAAGGAGGGCTACGAGGCGGGTGTGCGCTTCTACGATGCCCTCAAGATCTTCAAGCGGCTGGTCAACATCGGCGACGCCAAGTCCCTGGCCTGCCACCCCGCCTCCACCACCCATCGCCAGTTGAGCGAAGAGGAGCAGGCCAAGGCTGGAGTGAAACCTGAGATGATCCGACTGTCGGTGGGGATCGAAGCCATCGAGGACATACTGGCGGATCTGGATCAGGCGCTGGAGGCCTGAGTCAATCGACGAAGGAGCGGGCACCACGCCCGCTCTTTTTCATCCATAAGTGAACCGGCTGCCGGGGCGCTGCGTATCACCGCCTTCCGTCACTGCGTCGAGGTTTTCATGATAGTCCTGCACCACCTGAACAAATCCCGCTCCCAACGCATCATCTGGCTGCTTGAAGAGCTGGGCCTGCCCTACCAGATCAAGGCCTACCAGCGCGATGCCGCCACCTTTCTGGCGCCGCCCGAGCTCAAGGCCGTCCACCCCCTCGGCAAGTCGCCGGTCATCGAGTTTGACGGGCGGGTGCTGGCGGAATCCGGTGCCATCACAGAGTACCTGATCGCCCGCCACGCCCCGGACCGGCTGGCACCGGCCGCCGACAGCCCGGAGTATCCCGAATACCTGCAGTGGCTCCACTTCGCCGAGAGCTCCGGCATTCTGCCGCTGCTGCTCGACATGTTCGTGCGCAAGGATGGCAGCCCGATGCGCTTCCTGCCGGACTACGCCAAAGCCGAGTGCGCCAAGGTGCTGGGTTATCTCGATGAGGTGCTGGCAAACCGCCGTTACCTGGTGGCCGATCGCCTCACCGGCGCCGACATCCTGAACTCCTTCCTGGTGGATCTGCTGGCCCAGAGCGGCCAGCTGGCCCAGTTCCCGCACCTTGAGGCCTACTGGCAGCGACTCAACACCTATCCGGCACGCCAGAAGGCGGCGGCGCTGGAGCGCGAGCTGGACCGCAGCGCCGAATAAACGGCGGTGCCCCGGTGACACCCTGCAAAACGCCCCGATGATCGGGGCGTTCTCTTTTCCGTTGGCCAGCCGGTGATCAGAGGGCGAGGGAAAGGATCCGCGCCACTATGGTTGCCAGGATGACTTACAGCGCGTGGGAAAGGATCCTGGCTACCTTGTCGGGGTCGATGTCCTGCTGCTCACCGAGGGCGGTCAGGCCGAACAGCTTGAGGTTGGAACAGATCCCCGGGATGCAGCGCGCATCCAGGCCATAGTCGGCGAGACGGGTACCCACCCCCATCTGCTGGAAGAACTGCTCGGTGCGGATGATCGCCTCCTCGATACGCAGTGCCTTGTCCTCGCGGCTGGAGTGCCATACTCGCTCGGCGAACTGGGCCAGCTTCTCCTGCTTCTGGGCCGCTTGCTCCCGCAGCAGGGAGGGCAGCACCACCGCCAGACTCTGGGCATGATCCAGCCCATGCAGGGCGGTGAGCTGGTGACCGATGGCGTGGGTGGACCAGTCCTGGGGCACGCCGCGACCGATGAGGCCGTTGAGGGCCAGGCTGGCCGCCCACATCAGGTTGGCACGCACCTGGTAGTTGGTGGGCTCCGCCAGCGCCCGCGGACCGTTGTCCACCAGCACCTGCAACAGCCCTTCCGCCAGCCGGTCCTGCACCTCGCCCCCCACCGGGAAGGTGAGGTACTGCTCGAGGATGTGGACGAAGGCATCCACTACGCCATTGCCCACCTGGCGCGGCGGAAGGCTGTAGGTGGTGGCGGGATCCAGCACCGCAAACACCGGTTGCACCAGCGGATTGTAGAAGGAGAGCTTGGCCTCTCCCCGGCTCACCACGGCGGCGGGGTTGCTCTCCGAACCGGTGGCCGGCAGGGTCAGCACACAGCCGAGCGGCAGCGCCCCCTTGATGGGGGCCTTGTCCCGCAGGATCTCCCAGGGATCGTCCCCCTCGAAGCAGGCAGCGGCGGCCACGAACTTGGTGCCATCCACCACGGAGCCGCCACCCACCGCCAGCAGGAAGTCGATACGCTCGCGCTTGACCAGATCCACCGCCTCCATCAGCTGGTCGTACTGGGGGTTGGCGCCGATACCGGGAAATTCCAGCCACTCCCGACCTGCCAGCCCCTGGGTCAACTGGTCATAGACCCCGTTCTGCTTGATGCTGCCGCCGCCGTAGAGCACCAGCAGACGGCTGCCAACCGGGATCAGCTCGGGCAGAGTGGCTATCTGGCCTTCACCAAAGCAGATGCGGGTGGGATTGGCATATTGGAAGTTGTACACGGCAGAGCCCTCGGTTGATTGCATGCCGGGGAATTGTGCGCCTGCCGTGCCATCAGGTCAAAAACGGGAGCCTGTCGTCAAAAATACGATGCCAGCCTGCCGATGCCGGGCGCTCCTGCCCGGCTTTGCTATGGTGATAGCGGGAAGACGAGTTCGTCGCCCCCTCAAGCCCCTCCCGGGGTCCCTTTCCCACTCACAGGGTCTCTATCATGAAACTGAAGCACGCCTGGATTGCGGGTGCCCTCACCCTCTGTGCCCCTCCCCTGCTCTATGCCGCCGAGGTCACCACCCATGTGGCCGTGGCCCCCGGTCAAGCCAGTCTCGCCGAAGAACTGACGGCCAGGGCAACCGTCACCGCCATCGACCTGGCCACCCGCAAGGTCAGCCTGAAAAATGCCGAAGGGCAGACCCTGGATCTGATCGCCGGGGAGGAGGTGACCAACCTTCCCCAGCTCAAGGTGGGAGATGTCGTGGCCTTGAGATATCTGCAACTGCTGGACCTGACCCTGCTCAAGGGCACCGCCGGGGTGAGAAAACGGGTGGTGGAAGTGGAAGGGGGCAAGGCGGCCGCCGGGGAGAAACCCGCAGCCGGCGCCGGCATGCAGGTAACCATCTATGCCGACGTCATCGACGTGGACAAGGCGCACCATACCATCCGGGTCAAGGGGGTCGACCACACCCTGACCCTCAAGGTGCAGGATCCGGCCCAGTTCGCCCTCATCGCCAAGGGGGACCAGATCAAGGCCGTGCAGACCACCGCCATCGCCATCGGCATCGCCCCCCAGAGTCCCTGAGCCCTGACCACGGCCTGCCAGCCCCGTGGCAAGGGGGCAACCCCTTGCCTTTAACGCCAAAAGATTGCCGTTTGAATCACATCATGCCTGGGAGGCGGATTTGCCGGTGAGGCGATCCATGGCCTCCTTGAGCATGGCATCGCGCTGCGCGGCCAGGTCCTTGCTCTGCGTTTCGCGCTCCTCGGCAGAGAGCGTCTTGTCATCCGCTATCCCCTTGAGCTGACGCTCGAGATCGTCAAATTTTTTGCGATCAAAGCCCAGGGCCTTGTCCACCATCTGCTGCACCCGCGCATCCTTGACGCCACCGGTCAGGACTGTGTTCTTGCCGTTCCTGGCCAGATGCTCGTAGGTCAGCGTCTGCTGCGCCTTGCCGGTCAGCACCTGACTGGAGAGGCTGACCTGCTGAGACCAGCCGCTCTGCTTGTCGTCGCTGTCGCTGAGGGTCGCCAGGGCACGGTTCTGGGACGCGCTCTGGGCGAGTTGATGACCATAGGGTTTGATATCCATGAAGGCTCCACGCTCACTGCCGGCCTCGCCGGCTCCGGGGATGGTTTCCCCACCATGGGCCGGAGACAGCAAAATGCAGGCCAACTTGAGTACCCCCCTCTTTCGACGGTTCAGCACGGGGTCGCAGCACGCCTCCTTCTGCACTCCATGACGAGTGCGACCAGACCCATCAAAAAAAGGCGCCCGAAGGCGCCTCTTGTGGACAGAAGTTGGCTCGTCATGACATCAGCGACGGCTGATGTGGAGCGGACCGAAGGTCTGGGCCACCGGCATGATCTCGATGCTGTTGATGTTGACGTGGGCGGGCTGCTCGCTGATCCAGAGTACGGTATTGGCGATGTCTTCCGGCAGGATGGCCTGCACCCCCTGATAGACGGTGGCCGCCTTGGCGTCGTCGCCGTGGAAGCGCACGTTGGAGAACTCGGTGCCACCGCACAGGCCGGGCTCCACGTTGGTGACACGCACCGCCGTGCCCGCCAGATCCGCACGCAGGTTGAGGCTGAACTGCTTCACGAACGCCTTGGTCGCGCCGTAGACGTTGCCGCCCGGATAGGGATAGGTCCCTGCGATGGAGCCGATGTTGATGACGTGGCCGCGGTTGCGCGCCACCATGCCCGGCAGCAGCAACCGGGTGATCAGGGTCAGGCCGCTGATGTTGGTGGCGATCATCTGCTCCCAGTCCTCAAGGTCTGCCTTGTGGGCAGGCTCCAGCCCCAGTGCCAGGCCAGCGTTGTTGACCAAAAGATCCACCTGTTGCCATTCGGTCGGCAGCCCCTCGATGGCGGCGCGGGTGGCAGCCTTGTCCTGGACGTCGAACACCAGCGGCAGGAACTGCTCGCCCAGCTCCTCGGACAGGGCGGCCAGCCGTTCGGCGCGACGCCCAGTGCCGATCACCCGGTGGCCAGCGCTCACCAGCAGGCGGCTGATGGCCTCACCAAAGCCGGACGAGGCGCCCGTTACCATTGCAATCATGTGAACCTCCATTGTTATTTGTCTTCTTGAAAAATCAGCACGTTATATGTCGCGTTTGCCCAGCTTTCGCCATACGAACACCGCCAGATGCAGCAGGAAGAGACCCGAGCCCCCCAGCGCAAACAGCAGGCCGGTCAGGGCGTTGACCGAGGTATCGGCGCCGCACCACCACCAGACCAGCCAGCCGACGGCCCCGATGAGAAAGGTCTGGGCGGCGCAGACCGGGCAGCGCCCGAGCTTGGCCCTGATGGCGGTGGCCAGGCAATCCTCGCAACTCATGATGGCTCCTGCCGCTCATCCCCCAGCGCCAGCACCAGGCGGTGGGCATGCTGTCCGGGCCCGTAATAATCGGGCAGCCGTACCCCGGGGCGAAACCCCAGCCCCTGATAGAGGGTCCTGGCTTCTGGGTTGGCGTCGGCGACCTCGAGGCGAAGCGCCCCCCAGCCAGCCTCGCGCCCTTCCCGGATCACCTGCTCCAGCAGGCGGCGTGCCCACCCCTGACGGCGGACGGTCCAGCGGATGGCGAGGGTCTGGATGATGAGACGATCCCAGCCTTTGTGCTCCAGCACGCTCAAATAGCCCATCACCTGCGCCTTCTCGTCTTGCAGCAGCAGGGTGCGCCCCTTGGCCTGATTGAGCAGATAGTGCCAGCGGCTGCGGCCGAAGGCGACCTCGGGGGGAAAACAGTAGCGTTCCAGCTTCACGATGGCGCCCAAATCATCGGCTCGGGCGGCGCGCACGGTCAACACGGGGAGTCCTTGTTCGGTTATTTATCCTCAGCACCAGAAATGCGACTTGTATCACAAGTTACCAAGGCAGAATATTAGGCACTGTAACCTCTTGTTTCCCCTCGCGCCATTGTCGTGCTTGTCGGTGCATCGAAGCCCACTGGGGATCCTGCCGTTTCTGGCAGTCCTTTCTGTGGAGCCTGAAAATATGAGTACCTATGTCATCGTCGAGGAGCCGGGCGACTGGCCCTGCCATGCCGACTATCTGCTGACCGCCCGCACCTACCTGCAACACGGTCTGCCCACCACAGGGGGGCGTCCGCGCATCATCAACCTCTGCCGCAGCCTGGAACACCTGGGGGCCGGTTATTACTGCTCCCTGCTGGCCCAGGCCCGCGGCCACCACTGCCTGCCCGGATTGCAGGCCATCAGCCGGCTGCAGCCCCAGCAGCCTCCCGCCAAGCTGTGGCGCAAATTGCAGGGCTGGCTGGCCCAGCAGAGCGAAGACAGGATCCGGGTGCGCACCATCTTCGGCCAGTGCGAACAGAGCGAGCTGGCGGGGCTCGCCCGCTATTACTACGGCCTGAGCCAGTTGCCGCTGCAGGAGCTGACCCTCAAGCGCGGTCGCCACGGCTGGTCGGTGCGTCAGCAGGAGAGCCTGTCACCGCTGGCGCTGAGCCCGAGCGAGAAGGCGCTGATGGTGCAGCACGCCCAGGCGCTGGTGGGCACGGGGGACGAGGAGCAGACGGCGCCACGCTACCAGCTCGCCATCCTGGTCGACCCCAACGACGGCCGCGCCAGCAGCGATGCTCTGGCGCTGGAGCGTTTCATCAAGGCGGCCGCTGCCCAGGGGATCCAGGCCGAGATCCTGCCCCCCTCGGCCATCGAGCGGTTGCCGGAGTTCGACACCCTCTGGCTGCGCGCCGAGACCGCGGTCGGCCACTACACCTTCGAGTTTGCCCGCCGTGCCGAGCAGCTCAAGATGCCGGTCATCGACAGCTCCCGTGCCATCCTCGCCTGCAGCAACAAGCTCTATCTCTACGAGCTGATGGTGCGCAGCGGCGTGCCCATGCCCCCCACCACCGTCGTGACCCGCCGCGGCCGCCAGCATGTGGACGAACTGGTGCAGCGCCTCGGTCTGCCGCTGATGGTGAAGATCCCCGACGGCGCCCAGGGGCGCGACCTCGCCATGGCCGGCGATGACATCCAGCTCGCTCGCCTGCTGGACGAGGGGCTGGCCCGCTCCGCCCTGCTGCTGGTCCAGAGCCGGATCCCTGCCGAGTTCGACTGGCGCATCGGCTTTCTCGACGGCTCGCCGCTGTTCGCCTGCCGTCGCTACCGACCCGAACCCGGCAACCGCATCCGTCGCCGCAAACACCCCCTCGACATGAGCCGCATCGAGGCGCTGCCCCTCAGTGACGTGCCAGAGCGGGTGCTGCAAACCGCCCGCCGCGCCGTGCACCAGCTCGGCAACGGCCTGTTCGGGGTGGATCTGCGCCAGCAGGGTCAGGGCTGCGTGTTGCTGGAAATCATCGACAACCCCTGGATACGTGGCGATATTGAAGACAGGGAGGCAAAGGACCTCTACGAGCGCCTCGCCCGGGCCTTCCGCCAGCGGCTGGAGAACCGGGGGCAGAGCGCGACAGGATAACAAGCATCGCGAGCAGAGGTGGATATGATGACAATGCAGTGGTGGGACATCGCGCCCCTTGGCTGGGAGAACATCCTGGTCTGTCTGGTGTGTGGCACCCTGGTGGGGCTGGAGCGGCAGCTTCGCGGCAAGCCGGTGGGGATCCGCACCTCTTCCCTCATCGTGCTCGGCACCTACTGTTTTCTCGCCATCGGTGCCGCCGTCAGTCCTCAGGGCGCCGATCAGGCGCGGGTGCTGGGTCAGCTCATCACCGGGGTCGGCTTTCTCGGGGCCGGGGTCATGATGACCCGGGATGGTCAGGTGCTGGGGGTGACCTCCGCCGCCGCCATCTGGATGCTGGCCGCCCTCGGCGCCCTCATCGGCATGGACATGCTGCATCAGGCGCTGCTGCTCACCGTCGTCACCCTCTCCATCCTGGTGGGGGTGGACTATCTGGAAGCCAGCTTCAAGAGCCTGCGCCGCGGGGTGCACAACCGGCTGGAACACTGGCGCCACGGGGCCGAGCCCTCGGTCTCTTCCCGCCGGGACGACCTTGGCAGCGGCATCGAGAAGTAAGCCGCCACCATGAAAAAGGGCTCCATCATGGAGCCCTTTCTGTTGCCTGCCTCCCTCAGCGCACCAGCAGGAAGCGGCCGGTGAGGGGTGGCAAGTCCACCGTCACGCTGCTGCCACCGATGGCCAGATTCTCGCCGCTCTGCAGATCCACCAGGGCGCTGCCGCTGCGCAGCTTGCCGACCGGCACCGCGTAGCTCTGGGGCGTGGTGGAGACGTTGAGCAGGTAGACTACTTGCTCGCCCGCCGTCTGCTTGATGTCGCCATAGACGCTCCCCTCGGCCACCAGCTTGACCCGCTCCCCCTGATAGAGGGCGGGGTGGGCGGCGCGCAGGGCCAGCAGAGCGCTCAGCCACTGCTTGAGCTCGGCCTGCTCGCTGCTCGGCACGAAGCCGGTGACACCGGGAACCTTGCCATCGCTGCGGGCCACGTGATCATCGCAGAGCCCCTGGGCCGCACAGTCGCCCCCCACCTGGCTGGCAAAGCCAGGCACCTCGTCGCCAAACTCCTCGCCATAGTAGAAGGTAATGGGGCCTGAGCGGGCGGCCATGAAGCTGAAGGCCGCCTTGTGGCGCTGCCAGTAGTCCGCCCCATTGAAGTTGCCCCGCTCCAGCAGATCGCCGAAGCGCACCAGATCGTGGTTGCCCAGCATCAGGTTGGGCATGGCGTGGTCCGGGTAGTTCTCCACCTTGTTCCAGCTGGCGTCGAGCACGCTGGCCCCCTGCCCGCCTTTGCCGGACTCTTCCACCGCCAGCGCCTGTACCAGGCCGTAGCGCAGGGGGAAGTCGAACGCCGAAGAGAGCGCCGGGTTGTCGCTCGGGCCATAGGCCTGGGCGCGGATCTCGTCGGCGCCCTTCCACACTTCCCCCACCATGTAGCCGAGGGTGCCCCACTGCTGGCCGGCGGCCTTGCGCGCCGCGCTGGCCTGGGCCACCTCGCTGCGAATGGCGCGCCAGTCATCCAGCCCCAACTGATAAGCCTGATCGAGGCGCCAGCCGTCGATGCCGTACTGCTCGACCCAGTAACGGGCCACCTCCTTGAAGTAGGCCAGACTCTCGGGCTGGCCGTAATCCACCAGTTGGCCCGGGTAGCCTGCGCCGCCGCTCTTGAGGGCAGGCAGCCGCCCCTCTGGTGAAGGCTTGCTCACCCCCACCTTGTTGACGTGGCCGAACACCCCGTCGAGGAAGACATAGAGCCCGCGCTGGTGCGCCCCGTCCACCAGTTGCTTGAGCTGGGCGTTGCTGCCGAAGTTGGGATCCACGTTGAAGAAGTCGCAGGCGAAGTAGCCGGTGGCATCCAGCCGGTCGTCCCCGGCCTGGCCGGCGCAGGAGTCAAACACCGGCGTGAGCCAGATGGCGTTGACGTTGAGGCTCTTGATGTGGTCGAGGCTGTCGATGATCCCCTGCAGATCGCCGTTGTGCCGGGAGGGGCCGTAGCCAACGCCGTAGTTGGCGCTGCCGTCGCCGTCGACGAAGGACTCCACCATCACCTGGTAGGTGCGCAGGTTGCAGGCTGGCTGATCATTGCCGTAGCAGGCGCGGCTGGCCGACGCGGGGGGCGGATTGACCACCGGGGGCTGGGGGTCACTGCTGCCACCGCCTCCCCCGCTGCCGCAAGCCGTCAGTAACAGGGCGGCCCCGATGAGGCCGCCACGACGCAACGTTCCTTGTTTCATTGTTATGTTCCCGCTGTGGTGGATGGGCGCCCAAAGCGCCGCACTGGGGTCATGATAACGACCTGACCGACGCGGGTCTGTGACTGAAAACGTTACCTGACTCAACGAGTTAGCATGTCAGAAGCGATGCATGTTGCGATCGGGGAAGGCGGCGCGCTCGTCGATGGGCAGGATCAGGTGGTAGACCTCGTGGGCCGCCAGGGTGAAGCCCGAGGGCCACGCCAGTTGATGGCGATCATCGATGAAGACACGGGCGAAGCGACGCTCGGTCTCCATGGCCGCAAACAGCGGCTGGCCGCGCCAGGGGGTGAGATCCAGCACGCCTGTGGTGCCGTCGGAGAGCACCACGAACAGAGACCAGCCCTGCATATATTCCACATCGATGAAGACCGGCATCCCTTCGGCTCCGATTGAGAAATCCGGCGCCATTATAGGCACGACCCTTGTCTCGATGTGCCAGCAGGATCACAGTTTCCCCAGCGTTTTATGCTCTCTTCGAACCCTGCATCCCGTCACAAAAAATCATAAAACGTGCCAACCTCTCCATTTATACCCCATGCCCATGCAACCTTTGCCAGGTGCCACTGTCATACTCCTGCACCATAACAACAATGCGCCCGGGGACTGGGCGCAAACAGGTTTGCAGGAACAATATGACCACCATCAGACAATGGCTGGGACCGGTTTGGCCCATCGCCGTTTTTTCATTGATCGCGCTCATCTCCCTGACCGTCAGCCGCCTTGGCCTGGGGCTCTGGCAACTGGAACGGGTGGATGCCGTCTCTGGCTGGCAGGAGATGCTGCTGCAAGGCATTCGCGTCGACGTTGCCACCCTCTGCTGGGTCTGGGGCGTACCCGCCGTCTTGACCCAGTTGCTGGCCGGACCCCACGCGCCGGGGCGGCTCTGGATGCAGCTTATCCGGATCTGGCTCACCCTGGGGCTCTGGCTGATGCTCTTTCTGGAGATCTCCACTCCCGCCTTCGTCACCGAATACGGGGTGCGCCCCAACCGCCTCTATGTGGAGTACCTCATCTATCCGAAGGAGGTGCTCTCCATGCTGTGGGCTGGCCGCAAGGGCGAGCTGCTGCTGGCCGTGATCTTCAGCGGCGCCGTACTGGGCGGTGGCTGGTGGCTGAGCGGCCGCCTGGTGCGTGACCTAAGCTTCCCCCGCTGGTACTGGCGCCCCGCCTTCGCCCTGCTGATCCTCGCTGTCGGCTTCCTCGGCGCCCGCTCCAGTCTCGGCCATCGCGCCCTGAATCCGGCCATGGTGGCCTTTGCCGACGATCCCCTGGTCAACGCCCTCACCGTCAACTCCGCCTACTCCCTCTTCTTTGCCATCAAGCAGATGGGGGCCGAGGAGGATGCCAGCCAGTTTTACGGCAAGATGGCTGACCATCAGGTACTCGACATAGTCCGCGAGGAGAGCGGTCGCCCTCTCGGCGATTTTACCTCTGCCGATCTGCCGAGCCAGACCTTCAACACGGCCAGCTACCAGGGCAAGCCCAAAAACCTGGTGATCCTGCTGCAAGAGAGCCTGGGGGCCCAGTTCGTCGGCTCCCTCGGCGGCCTACCGCTCACCCCGAACATCGATGCCTTGTCGAAAGAGGGTTGGGCGTTCGAGCAGCTCTACGCCACCGGTACCCGTTCGGTACGCGGCATCGAGGCGGTGCTCACCGGCTTCACGCCGACCCCGGCCCAGGCCGTGGTCAAGCTCGGCAAGAGCCAGACCAACTTCTTCACCATCGCCGACCTGCTCAAGCAGCGAGGCTATGACACCAGCTTCATCTATGGTGGCGAGAGCCACTTCGACAACATGCGCAGCTTCTTCCTCGGCAACGGCTTCACCACCATCGTCGAGCAGAAGGACTTCAAGAACCCGGTGTTCGAGGGATCCTGGGGCGCCTCGGATGAAGATCTGATGGCCAAGGCCAACGAGACCTTCGCGGCGCTGCACAAGGAGGGCAGACCCTTCTTCAGCCTGGTGTTCAGCTCCAGCAACCACGATCCCTTCGAGTTCCCCGACAACCGCATCGCCCTGTACGAGCAGCCCAAGCAGACCCGCAACAACGCCGCCAAGTACGCGGACTACGCCGTCGGCGAGTTCTTCAAGAAGGCCAGGGCATCGGACTACTGGCAGGACACCCTGTTCCTGGTCATCGCCGATCACGACAGCCGGGTCGGGGGAGCCAGCCTGGTGCCCATCCCCCGCTTCCACATCCCGGGGGTCATCCTGGGGGACGGCATAGCACCGAGAAAGGACCCTCGCATCGTCAGCCAGATCGACATGGCCCCGACCCTGCTCTCCCTCATGGGCATAAGTGCCGACTACCCCATGCTGGGCAAGGATCTCACCCGCATGCCCGCCGACTGGCCGGGGCGCGCCATCATGCAATACGACAAGAACTTCGCCCTGATGCGCGGTAAGGATGTGGTGATCCTGCAGCCCGAGCGGGCGCCGGAAGGCTTCACCTACGAGGATGCGACCGAGACGCTCACCCCGGCGCCGCAGCCGGGCGCCATGAAGGATGCCGCCCTGGGGCTGGTCCTGTGGGGCAGCCTGGCCTATCAGCAGGGGCTATACCGGACGGCGCAGGACAGCCGGCTGGCTCTCAACTGAGGAACCGCCCACAAAAAAACCGCCCTCGGGCGGTTTTTTCTTGCGGCTCGCCCCGTCAGGGGTGGGGGAAGCAGGGGAGCGAGCGGCTGAACCTGTGCTCGAACACCAGGGAGGTCTCGAGATGGACCACCTCTTCCCGGGAGGTGAAGTGATCGAAGACGAAATTGCGCAGGTGTTCGGTATCGGAGACGCACAGGTGCACCAGGAAATCATCCTTGCCGCCCATGTGGAACAGGCTGATCACCTCGGGCAGGGCCAGGATGGCGTCGCGAAACGCATCGATGATCTGGCGGCTGTGACGGGCCAGTTGCAGGGAGACCATGGCCTGGATGTGACCGCCCAGGGCCTGGTAATCCACCTCGCAGTGCGCCCCCTTGAGCACGCCATCCTGCTGCAGCTTGCGCACCCGCTCCAGACAGGTGGACGGCGCCACCCCGACCAGGGCCGCCAAATCCTTGTTGGTCATGCCCGCATCGCGAAACAGATGGGCCAGGATGTCCAAGTCCAGTTGATCCAGGTTTCTCATCTCTACTCCTTGCATCGCTCGATTTTTTTAGACTCTGCCCGTAAACCGGGCCGAACACAACGCAGATTGACATCGCCTCCGGCCCCTCTATGCTGTGCCGCACCCGCGGGATACCCATCCCGTTGATCCCGGCCACCACGAGGAACCCCATGCTCAGTGCCCATCCCTTCTGGAGCCTGGACGTTCCACGGCTCGACGGCCAGCTCCTGCTCACCCCCTGCCCCGGCAGCCAGCAGGTCCCCATGGCCGACGCCCTTGCCCAGTTGCAGCTGGCCGGTGCCGGCGGGGTGCTGACCCTGATGACGGTGGAGGAGCTGGCCCTGTGCGGGCCCCTCTCTCTCGGGCAGCTGGTGCAGGCCAGAGGCATGAGCTGGTTCCATCTGCCCATTGCGGATGACGAGGCTCCGGATGCCGCCTTCGAACAGGCCTGGCCCGGGGTGCAACCCCGACTGCTCGCCCTGCTGCGCGAGGGACGGCACCTTGCCATTCACTGCCACGGCGGAAGCGGGCGTACCGGGCTGGCGGCCGCCCTGCTGCTGATGACCCAGGGGCTGCCCCAGCAGGAGGCCATGACCCTCATCCGGGCCAGACGGCCACGGGCCTTCACCCTGGCCTGCCACCGTCACTGGCTCGATACCCGTGGACGGCGGCTGGCCGGGGCGGACTGATGGGCTCTATCCCTTGGGCTGCTGGTAGGTAAAGACCTTGCCGATGTCTTCCACCTTGTAGCTGGTCAACTGGTAGACGTAATAGTTGAGCCAGTTGGAAAACAGCAGGTGACCGTGGCTACGCCAAGTGGCGCGCGGGGTCTGGCTTGGGTCGTTGTTCGGGTAATAGTTGACCGGAATGACGGGGGTGAGCCCGGCCGCCAGATCCCGCCGGTATTCCCCATCCAGGGTCAGAGCGTCATATTCCGGATGGCCGGTGACGAACACCTGGCGACAATCCTTGGTGGCGGCCAGATAGACGCCCGCCTCTTCCGACTCGGCGAAGATCTGCAGATCGGTGTGGGCGCGGATGAGATCCCCGTCGAAGGCCGCATAGCGGGAGTGGGGCGCCACGAATTCGTCATCGAAGCCGCGCAGCAGCGCCTCGTGCTCGTCGAGGCGGTGGTGGCGATAGACCCCGGAGAGCTTCTCGCCGTGGGTCTGCTTCTCCATGCCGTACAAGGCTTTCAGCGCCGCCTGCACCGCCCAGCAGAGGAAGAGGGTGGAGGTGACATGCTGATGGGACCACTCGATGATCTCGACGATGCGGGGCCAATAGACCACCTCCTCGAACTCCACCAGCCCGAGCGGCGCCCCCGTGATGATCATGCCGTCGTAGTTGTTGCCTCTCACCTGCTCGAAGTCGTGATAGAAGTTCTCCAGGTGCGCCTGGGGCGTGTTTTTCGACTCCCGATCGTCGATACGCAACAGATCCACGTCCACCTGCAAGGGCGAGTTGGAGAGCATCCGCATCAGCTGGATCTCGGTTTCTATCTTCTTGGGCATCAGATTGAGGATGAGCACCCGCAGCGGGCGGATGTTCTGGGTGACGGCCCGGGATTCCGTCATCACGAAGATGTTCTCCTGCCCCAGCACTTCGGCGGCGGGCAACTGGTCCGGGATCTTGATCGGCATGCTGACTCCCTGTACTGCATCGGTAAATATGTCTGGACATCTAGAAGCCTATAATAAAGCGCTCCCGCTGTCATCAGATACCTTTTGTATTCACCCCGCCCTTTGACTAGCATACGGCTCAGTGTGTCCCTCGTGCCCAACCCCATGACAGGAATCAAGATCTCCGTAGAACGGCTGCAAGTCGGCAATTATGTCTCCCTGCCTTTGGGATGGCGCGAGCACCCGTTTCTGTTCTCCAGCTTCAAGCTCAAGAGCGAGGAGGAGATCGAGCTTATTCGTCGCCTTGGCCTCAAGCTGGTGACCATCATTCCCGACAAGAGCGACACGCCGCCCAAGCCCCTCGGCCAGACCCAGTCCCAGGCAGATGAGATTGAGGGAGAAGGTCTTGTCGCCCGCCAGGAGGAGATGCAGCAGGAGAAACTGCGGCGCATCGAGCAGTTGCAGCGCTATCGCCGCGACCTGCAGCAGTGCGAGAAACAATTCCGCCAATCCCTGGCCCAGGTGCGCAACCTCATGGGCAAGATCCAGTCCCGCCCCCTCAACGCCATCAGCGAGGCCCAGGAGCTGATCAACGCCATGACGGAGCAGCTCCTCTCGGTGGACGAGATGGTGCTGCACCTGGTCTCTGACAGCGATGATGGCAACAGCCTGCAGTTTCACTCCCTCAACGTCAGCGTGCTCAGCATGCTGCTCGCCCGGGAGTGCAAGTTGCCGGCCGAGGCAATCCGCCAGGTCGGCATGGGGGCTCTGTTCCACGACATCGGCAAGCTGAGGATCCCGAGCCAGATCCTGCGCAAGACGGAGCCGCTGACCAAGCCGGAGCAGAACCTGATGGCCCAGCATCCCCGCTACGGCCTGGAACTGCTGGGGCTGGTCAGCGATTTTCCGGAAGCAGCCAAGCAGATAGTGCAGAACCACCACGAGTACCTGGACGGCACCGGCCCCCAGGGGCTCAAGGGCGATCAGCTCGATCCCCTCACCCAGATCGTCTCCCTCATCAACGAGTACGACAACCTCTGCCACCTGGAGGCCAAGGTGCCCTACGCGGCCCTCGGCAGCCTCTACAAGCAGCGCAAGTCCCAGTTCAACGCCGATCACCTCGGCATGCTGATCCGGCTGATGGGGGTCTATCCCCCGGGCAGCGTGGTGCAGCTCTCCAACGGCCAGGTGGGGCTGGTGATGTCGGTCAACGCCTCCCGCCTGCTCTACCCCGCCGTGCTGGTATACGACCCCCGCATTCCGCGCCAGGAGGCGGCCATCATCGACCTCGACGCGGCCGGGCTGACCATCGCCAAGGTGATCCAGCCCAAACGCCTGCCCCCGGCGGTGTTCGAATACCTCAACCCCCGCACCCGGATCAGCTACTACTTCGAACACGGCAAGCCCTGAGAGGGCTGGCCCCACCCAAGGAGTCCCCATGCGCATCGAGATCATCAGCACAGGCGACGAGATAGTGACCGGCCTGGTGGTGGACACCAATGCCGCCTGGCTCAGTGCCCTCTTGCTGGAGCAGGGCTGGCAGGTGCGCCGCCGCGCCACCGTGGGGGACAACCTTGCGGATCTGACAGCCGTGCTGCAGGAGAGCGCCAACCGCGCCGAGGTGGTACTGGTGTGCGGGGGGCTCGGCCCCACGGCGGACGACCTCACCGCCCAGGCCGCGGCCGAGGCGTTTGACCAGCCCCTGACCCTGTTCCCGGACTGGCTCGCCACCATGGCCGAACGCTATGCCAGCCGGGGCCGCACCATGGCACGGAGCAACACCAAGCAGGCCTGGCTGCCCCGGGACTGCGAGATCCTCGACAACCCGGTGGGCACCGCCTGCGGCTTTGTGGTCCGCCACCCGGCCAGCCACGGCCAGAGCCGGCTCTTCTTCACCCCGGGCGTGCCGTTCGAGTTCAAGCAGATGGTGCGCGAACAGATCATGCCCCGCCTCAAGGCGCTGGCCGGGGAAGAGACCGACACCGAGCTGCGCCGTTTTTACACCTTCGGCGTCTCGGAGTCCGCCCTCAGCGACATGCTGGATGCGGCCCCCTGGCCTGCCGGCATCGAGCTGGGCTACCGCTCCTCCATGCCTCTCATCGAGCTCAAGCTCATCGGCCACGGTGCCAGCACCGCCGACATGGACGCCGCCGAGGCGAGGCTGCTTGCGGCCATCGTCCCCTGGCTGGTGGGACGTGGCAACGAGGCGCCTGCCAGCCAGATCCTGGCCCTGCTGGGGGAGCGGTCGCTGCACCTGCAAGAAGGGGAGAGCAGGGGCGCCCTGCTGACCATGTGTCACGGGCACCCGGCCCTGACCGCCGGCTTCAGCCACACCCTGAGCGACGATCTGACTCAACTGGCGGTGCCCGCCGCCCCCCTGAGCCTCACCATAGGCCGTGCCGGGCCGGACGGCGTGCCGCTGCTGCTCTGCGCCGACGGGCAACTGCACGGCCAGACGCTCAGGGTCAGCCACCCGGATCCCGCGAGCGGTCGCCGGATCCTCGCCTTCGCCGCCCTCGACATGCTGCGCCGCCACCTGCTGGGGCTGCCGGTGCTCGCCGACTACCTCACCCTGACCCGAACGGCCAAGTGCCAGGAGGGCGCCCGGGACTAGAAGTGAGCCAAGCCTGCACCGCCATGGACCCAGTACCCGGCGAGCGCCAGGGTCAGCAGGCAGAAGGCCCTCTCGTAACCCCCGCCGCTCTTGAGGGGCAGGCAGGGCAGGCGAAAGCGCCGACGCCAGGGCCAGAGCAGGGGAATGCCCATGGGGGTGAGCCAGTCCCCCAGCAGATGGCTGAGATAGCCCACGATGAGGGCATCCTTCACCGCCCCCGACAGCAACCAGGGGGCTTCCACCTGGGCCAGCCCCCAGACCCCCATCCCCACCGCCAGCAGGCTGTGGGTGAAGCCGCGATGGCCGAACAGCCGGGAGAGCGGCCCCGAGATCCAGGGCAGTTGCCGCCCGAGCAGGGAACGGGGGTGATCGAGATCCGGCAGCAGGGCGCTCGCCAGGGCCATGGGGACGATGTGCCACAGGCTGGCATCGGCCAGGGCCGGAGTCAGTTCAACCTTGTGGGCAAGCAGGACGCAGGTGACGGAAAACAGCAGGTGGCCTTGGGCGGTCATGGGGCTCGTTCGGTTGGACAGAAAAAGGGGCTGATCGGTGGCGACCAGAGTCCTCGCCCTGGGGCGGCGGCAGATTAAAATCCTTCTCTTCCTGCCTGGCAAGGTGATTTGCATCGCCTCCCTCAACGTGATGGACACTCTGGATAGCGAAAGCACAAAAAGTCAGCATATTGCGCTAAAAAACTGCAATGGAGCCCATGGCATGGCCGGCTCTGCCCCTCTCCCGTCAGCCGATATTTCCTCAACCCGGCTCACCCATTTGCATTCAGATCGTTGACCCGGAAGGAAAAATACCCGAATACTGCGCGTTGGATCCGCCCCGGCGGCATTGGATGCCGGCAAGGAGAGGCCCCAGCATGGGGCAAACCGGACAGGGACAACGAAGGAGGGCCCGGTGTTAAGCAAAGCGTGGTTTCAGCTGTCGGCCGACATGAGCTATGTCTGCCTGCGCATCACCCCGGGCCTCACCGAGCCCATCCAGGAAAGCGACGTCCTGGCCCTGCTGCGACTCTCCAACTGTCGGCGCTACGAACCCCTCGGCGAGGGGATCCGCGAAGCCGTCACCCTGCTCAACGCCCTCATCGCAGAGCCGGATGCCCCCGCGCATCCGCCAGTCCCCATTGCCCGGCGCCAGGATGCCAGGCTGCTCATCCAGGTGGACAAGGACCAGATGAGCGCCAGGGCGCAGATCACCGCGGACTGGGGCGGCCAGCCCCTGACCCTGGCCCGGTTGCAGGAGGCCCTGGCGGCCAGCACGGTCAAGCAGGGGGTGAGCGAGCGACTGCTTGCCGCCGCCATCCAGGCAGCGGGTGAGGCGGCCCCCGGTGCCCAGCTCAATCCCGTCATCGCCCTCGGCAAGGCCGCCAGGCACGGCCTGGATACCCGCCTGGAGCGGCTGGTGGAGACCGCAGCCGAGCGGATCCTCAAACCCCAGGAGCGGGATCACGGCAAGGTGGACATGCGCGACCTCGGCACCCTGCTCACCGTCAAGGCGGGGGCGTTGCTGATGCGCAGGCACCCCGCCACCCAGGGCATCGACGGCTTCACCGTGACGGGCCAGACCCTGACCGCCCGCCACGGCAAGGAGAGCGCCATGACGCCGGGTGACGGCACCTGCCTCTCCCCCGAGGACCCGGACCTGCTGCTGGCGACCCGCCCGGGGCTCCCCTGTCAGGAGCGTGCCGGGATGCGGGTCGACGAGGTGCTCAACGTCAAGCAGGTCGACATCCGCCACGGTCACGTCGAGTTCGAGGGATCCCTGCTGGTCACCGGGGACGTCATGCCCGGCATGCGCGTCAAGACCAGCGGTGACGTGGTGATCGGCGGCTTCGTCGAGGGCGGCTACATCGAATCCGGCGGCACCATCACGGTGCGCAACGGCATCATAGGGCGCAAGCTGGCGGACGACGAATACCTCTGCCACCTCAACGCCGGGGGGGAGATCCACGCCAGCTATGCCCAGTACGCCAGGCTGGAGGCCGATGGCGACATCCATATCCTGAGCCAGCTCAGTCACTGCTATTGCCGCAGCGGCCAGGATCTCAAGGTGGGGGACAGCGCCATGCGCAAGGGGAACCTCATCGGCGGCATCAACATCGCCAATCGGCTCATCATGGCCCCGGTGCTCGGAGCCTCGGCGGCCAACCGGACCCGGTTGCAGATCCTCGGTGGCTATTTCAGCCAGAAGGAGCAGGAGCTGGCGCTGCGCCAGCGCAAACAGACCTGCGCCGAGCAGATAGACAAGCTGCAGGATCTCATCCTGCGTCTGCTGCAACTGCCCCGTGACAAGCGCAATCCCGAGACCCTGCAGAAGATCAAGGCGCTGCGCACCCGCCAGTTCGACGAGAGCAAGAGCCTGGACGAGCAGCTCGCCGAGGCGCAGCGGGAACTGCAGGCGCTCATGGCCAACATGGACATCATCGCCACCCAGCGCCTCTTCCCCGGCGTCGAGGTGGAGATGGCCCACCACCACAACAGGGTCGACATCGAGCACGGCCCCATCCACTTCGCCATCCGGGAAGATCAGCTGCAACTGACCCCCTACCAGGGCCAGCGCTGAGGGGCAACGTGCCCCCGCGTCGGCAGGCGGCGTGATCCCGGCGGCGATTTTCGCTACACTCGGCCTCCCCATGGCCCCATCGGGCGGGCCGGCCAGACTCAGGTAGTGAGAAGATGTACAAGCTGATCGCATTGGATATGGATGGCACCCTGCTGACCCCAGAGGGCCGAATCTCCCCCCGCACCCAGGCCGCCATCGCGGCAGCCCGCGCCAGGGGCGTGACCGTGGTGCTGGCCTCCGGCCGCCCGCTGGAAGGCATGACCGCCGCCCTGACCGAGCTGGGCCTCACCGGCCAGGATGACTACGTCATCTGCTACAACGGCGCCCTGGTGCAGCAGGTGTCCGAGCAACGCATCATCCGCAGCCAGTTGCTGACCGGCAGCGATGCCCGTGCCATCGCCCACCTGGCCTGTGAGCTGGGGGTGAACATCCACGGCTTCTCCGTCCGCCAGGGGCTCATCAGCCCCAGGATCAGCCCCTACACCGAGCACGAATCCCGCCTCATCGGTCAACCCATCAACCTGGTGGACTTCGCCACCCTGCCCGACGACGAGCAGATCATGAAGGTGATGATGATTGACCCCGAGCCCCTGCTCTCCCGTGCCATCGCCCAGCTGCCCGCCGAACTCCACGAGCGCTATACCGTGGTGCGCAGCGCACCCTATTTCCTCGAGTTCATGAACAAGCGCAGCAACAAGGGCACCGGCGTCGCCGCCCTGGCCGAGCACCTGGGGCTGGATGCCTCCCAGGTGATCGCGGTGGGAGATGCGGGCAACGATCACCACATGATCGCCTACGCCGGACTCGGGGTCGCCATGGGCAACGCCACCGACGAGATCAAGGCGCTGGCACAGCACACCACGGGGCGCAACGATGAAGACGGGGTCGCCCAGGTGATCGAACGTTTCATCCTGAACGCCTGAGTCGACAAGGGGCCCTGTGGGCCCCTTCTGCTATCCGGCCGCCCGGCCAGATGTTTAATATATCCACCATCAAATCTCTCTCCGCACCATGTATCCCCCCTCAAGCCCCTTTAAATGGGACTCATAGCCGTATCCCGGCATCAACGGTTAACATAATCGCATCATTTTGTTTGACATATTGAACGGCCTTGGCAGACTGGAGGCAGGATCCAGGCTGTCGTTGCCAAGGCTGACCGACGATTCTGGCACGCTGGCGCGACCCTGATCCCACGACCATGCCTTGAGGCATGCCCTTGCGAGCCGAGGCGGCAAGGGCCTTCCCAAGGCGCAGGATGAGACCGCCAAGGATAGCCAAGGTGACCTATGCCCAACCCCAGTTCCCATAACAAACCCGTCGTGCTGATGACCATGGGGGCCCAGACCCGCAGTGGCCACGCCTACCAGGTCATGACCCACAAATACATCAAGCCTCTGGTGGAGATCAGCGGCTGCGTGCCGCTGCTGGTGCCCACCTGCTGTGGCACCGAGGATCTGGAGCAGTATCTGGACCTCGCCGACGGGGTCTATCTGAGCGGTGCTGGCTCCAACATCGATCCTGCCCTCTATGGCCAGGAGAACCTCACCCCGGAAAAGCCCCAGGACAGGGACAGGGATCTGTTTGATATTCCCCTGGTGCGCGCCGCCCTCGACCGTGGCCTGCCGATCCTCGGGATCTGCCGCGGCATGCAGGAGATCAACGTGGCCCTGGGAGGCGACATTCACCAGAAGGTCTATTGCGAGCCGGGTTATGACGATCATCGGGAGGATGCGGATGACCCGGTGGACGAGCAGTATGGCGAGAGCCATCAGGTCGAGCTGGTGCCCGGTACCTGGCTGGCCGAGCTGATGGGGCAGCCGTCGATTCCGGTCAACTCCCTCCACGGGCAGGGGATCAAGACGCTGGCCAAGGGGCTGGCCCCCCTGGCCCATGCCGAAGACGGGCTGATCGAGGCGATCCACGCACCCGCCCTCTCCCCCTTCCTGCTGGCGGTGCAGTGGCACCCGGAGTGGAAAGCCAGCGAGAACCCCCACTCCATCAAGCTCTTCACCGCCTTTGGCGACGCCTGCCGCCGGTTCAGGCAGCAGGTCGGCTAGTCGCCGACCCCTTGCCCTTGAGCCTGGACAGGGCCCCGTACATCGGGGGCTGCCCAGAGGCATCCGACGTGGCGGGCCTGTGAAACCCACACGCCATCAAGCTGCCCACTGCCTTCGGCGACGCCTGCCGCCCGCTCAGGCAGCAGACGGGCTAGTCGCCAAATCCCTTGCCCTTGAGCTTGGGCAGGGCCCCGCGATCAGGGCGCAGGGTTCGGCAGACATCCAGCCCCTTGAGGCCCCGCTGGATATGGTCCGGGGCCTGCCCGAGCACCATGCCGTTGCCGCGATAGAGACGGGCATCCTCCAGCTCGAACAGCTCGCCGCCGATGAGCAGTTGCTCCCGGCCATTCACCACCTTGCCCCGTTTCAGGGGCAGGGTCATGTCCACCTGGATCTCGCCGGTGGCACACCCCTCGCGCCAGCGCGCCTCGTCGGAAAACGGGGAGATGGCGATCTCCCGCCAGGATCCGTCCCTGAACTCCATCCGGTAACGGTCTTGCACCAGATCGCATCCCGCCAGCATCATGGGGATCGCCAGCCAGATGACACCCTTCATTCCCTTCACGCCCTTGCTCCCTTGTTGTTATTGCCAGATATAGATCACGGAATCTGTCCCTCACCCCCAGCTCAGAGCAGCAGGGTGGCCAGATCCTGCAGCTGCCCCAGCTCCACATCCGGCAGCAGCGACAACGACTGCCAGGACTGACCGCTCTCGTTGAGCCAGGCGGCCCGAAAGCCGTGCAGCCTGGCCCCCAGTACGTCGGTCACCGGGTGATCCCCCACATGAAGGATGCGGCCGGGGGTCAGCCCCAGGGCCTCTTGCACCTGCACGAACATGTCGGGCGCCGGTTTCATTCTGGCTCCCGCTCCCGCCTTGCAGACCAGGGTGAAGTAGCCAACCAGACCCGCCTGCTCCAGATCCAGGTTGCCGTTGGTGATCACCGCCAGCGGGTAGCGCGCCGCCAGACGAGCCAGCAGGGCGTGAGTCGCCTCGCTCACCTCTATCTTCGAGCGCTCGGCCATGAAGCCGGTGAACACCGCCCGGGCCTGCTGCTCCGCCAGCCCGGGCTCCATGCCCCCCTGCACCAGGGCCTCGCGAATGCCCCACTGGCGCGCCAGGCTGACGTCGTGGCTCAGCGCCGGGTGGTCCAGCAGCAACTGGCGCTTGAGCGCGAGCCAGCGCGGCTTGTCCAGCATGGCGGTAGCCAGGTATTCGCTGCGCAGGTGGTCCAGCATCCACTGTTCCGCCCGCGCGATGGCGGGGCCGTTGTCATAGAGGGTGTCGTCCAGATCGAACGAGATGGCGGCCACCGGCTGCCAGCGACGGTAAAACTGCATGGCTGTTCCTCTTTACTCCTCATCCTCTGGCGTTGCGAGCTCCCGCCTGACCGGGGCGACGCGGAGATTGTCATCCCCGCAGATCGCACACCACATCACTCATCCTCCGGCGTTTCCGGATCCCGCTTCGCCCGCGGGTGGGCACTGTCATATACCTTGGCCAGATGCTGGAAGTCGAGGTGGGTATAGATCTGGGTGGTGGAGAGATCCGCATGCCCCAGCAGCTCCTGCACCGCCCGCAGATCGCCGGAGGATTCCAGCATGTGGGTGGCGAAGCTGTGGCGCAGCTTGTGGGGATGCACGTGGGCATTGAGCGCCTGCTTGTTGCCCCAGCCGTCGAGCCGCTCCTGTACAGAGCGGGCCGAGAGCCGCTGCCTGCGCTTGGAGACGAACAATGCCTCCCCCTCGTCACCGGCCAGCAGGGGGCGTACCTTGAGCCACTTGTGCAACCACTCCACCGCCATCCGCCCGATGGGCAGCACCCGCTCCCGCGAGCCCTTGCCGATCACCCTGAGCTGGCGCTCGTCGAGCTTCACGTCCGCGAGGTTGAGCCCCACCAGCTCGGCAAGGCGCAGGCCGGAGGAGTACATCAGCTCCATGATGGCGCGATCCCGCACCGCCAGCGGATCCTGCTCGTCGGTGATGTTGAGCAGCTGGTACATCTCGTCCACGTCCAGGTTCTTGGGCAGGGGCCGCCCCTGCTTGGGGGTGACGATGCCCCGCGCCGGGTTGGCGGTGAGCCGCCCCTGGCGAACCTGCCAGTCGCAGAAGCTGCGCAGGGCCGACACCTTGGTGGCAAGGGAACGGGGCGCCAGCCCCCCCTTGTGCATCCGGGTCACCAGACTGCGCACCTGGCTCGCCTCGAGCCGGGCCCAGTCGTCGACCCCGAGCTTCACCAGCTCGGCGGTCATGGCTTCCAGGTGGGCCTGATAGTTGCTGCGGGTGTGGGGGCTGAGCTGGCGCTCGACCCTCAGGTATTCGATAAAGGCGTTCAGCTCCCCCGCCAGTGCGACCGGCAGGGGGTCGGCGGCAGGGGGCGTCCTGGCAGCGGATCGGGTCGTTGCCTTAGCCACGGGCCAGCTCGGGCAGACGCAGCTGCAGCAGACGCCCCAGCTGACCCAGCAGCAGGGTGTCGTTGTGGGGGGTGAAGTGGCTGGGATCCGAGCTCGCGAAGGCCAGCACGCCGAGCTCCCCGAGCCGCATCAGGGCCACCGAGTTGACCAGCACATCATTGCCAAACAGCGCCTGCTTCTCGCTCTGGTTGAGGCGGCCGAAATAGTAGTCCGTGCCGGGCAGGCGCTGCCCCAGCAGTTGTTCGAGCTGTTTGCCCTGCGCCAGGAAACGCTGCTCGGGGCCGCTCAGCTGGAAATGCCTGGGATTGAGCCAGAGCCGCAGGCCGGTGAGTCGCAGCCGCTGGACGAAGGCCTTGCCCATCACGGCGCTCAGCTCGAACAAGGTCTGGCAGCCGTAGATCTCCCCGTAGAGATCCGCGTAAACCCGAAAGATCCGCTCGTTCTCGCTGGCGACCCCCATCAGTTCGGTGATCTCCTGCTCCAGCTGCTCGATGCGCTCCCGCTGTCTGTCCAGCTGGCGCTCCACCAGGGAGATGGTGCCCTTTTGCCCATGGGGAATGCGGATCTTGTCCAGCATGGCCCCGTGACGCAGGAAAAACTCGGGATAACGGGCCAGGTACTCCAGCACTGTGGCTTCATCCACCAGTGATTCCTGCCGTTTGAGTTCGCTCATAACTTGGTTGATCCATCCGAAAAAGGGGCCAAGGGCCCCGATATGATCCGTTGATGGAGCGGGATCACCCGCTCCTTGTCTACAACTCTATCTGGCCGTCAAAGACGTGCTCGGCCGGTCCCGTCATGTAGACGGGCTGACCCGGTCCCTTCCAGGCGATGGTCAGCTTGCCACCCGGCAGGGTGACGGTGACCCGCTCCTTGAGCTTGCCCTGGCTGATGCCTATCACCACGGCCGCACAGGCCCCGGTCCCGCAGGCCAGGGTCTCGCCCACCCCGCGCTCGAAGACCCGCAGCTTGATCTCGCTGGCGTTGACCATCTCCATGAAGCCGACGTTGACCCGCTCGGGGAAGCGCTCGTGGCGCTCCATGATGGGTCCCAGGGTCTCCACCGGCGCATCGGCCACCGAGGGCACCTCGATGACGCAGTGAGGGTTGCCCATGGAGACGGCACCGCACATCACGGTGTGATCCTGGGCCCGCAGCAGATACGTCTTCTCCGCCTTCTGGGCACGGAACGGGATCTTGCCCGGCTCGAACTGGGGCACCCCCATGTTGACCGTGACCTGGTTCTCCCCTTCCAGCTGCAGAGTGATGCGGCCCCGGGCGGTACTGACCGCGATGCGATCCCGGTTGACCAGCCCCTTGAGACGCACGAAACGGGCGAAGCAACGGGCCCCGTTGCCGCACTGTTCCACCTCGCTGCCGTCGGCATTGAAGATGCGGTAGTGGAAGTCGAGCTCGGGGTCATAGGGCGGCTCCACCAGCAACAGCTGGTCGAAGCCGATACCGAAGTGACGATCCGCCAGCTTCTTGATGATGTCGTTGCTGAAGAACACCTTCTGGGTGACGCCATCCACCACCATGAAGTCGTTACCGAGGCCGTGCATTTTGGAAAACTCAATCAACATCGCGCGTTCCTGTCTCACCGTTAATCACGCTCTCACATGGAGGAACGCTGAAAATCCATCCATCACGGCAGCAGGTGCTCGCCACGCCAGAGATCCGCCAACTGCTCCCGCTCACGGATGAGGTGCGCCTGGTCACCGTCCACCAGCACCTCGGCCGCACGGGGTCGGGTGTTGTAGTTGGAGGACATGGTAAAGCCGTAGGCGCCAGCGGAACGCACCGCCAGCAGGGAGCCCTCGGCAATCGCCAGGGTACGCTCCTTGCCGAGGAAGTCGCCGGTCTCGCACACTGGGCCCACCACGTCATAGAGTGCCTTCTCGTGGGTCGCCCGGCTGTCCACCTCGATGATGTTCATCCAGGCGCCGTAGAGGGAGGGGCGCAGCAGATCGTTCATGCCGGCGTCGATCAGGGCGAAGTTGCGAGTCTCGCCGGGTTTGAGGAACTCGACCCGGGTCAACAGCACACCGGCGTTGGCGACGATGGCGCGGCCCGGTTCGAACAAGAGGGTCAGATCCCGGCCCGCCAGCTTCTGCTTGAGCGCCTCGGCATACTCGGTGGGGTGCGGCGGCTGCTCGGCGCCGTAGTTGACCCCCAGACCGCCGCCCACGTCCAGGTGATGGATGTGGATGCCTTCCGCCGCCAGCTCGTCGATGAGCTTGAGCAGCTTGTCCGCCGCCTCCATAAAGGGATTCAATTCAGTGAGTTGCGAGCCGATGTGGCAATCCACCCCCTTGATCTCGATGTGGGCCATGGTCGCCGCCTTGCGGTAGATGGCGGGCGCCTGTTCGATGGGGATGCCGAACTTGTTCTGCTTGAGGCCGGTGGAGATATAGGGGTGCGTGCCTGCGTCGATGTCCGGGTTGACCCGCACCGAGACCCGCGCCTTCTTGCCCATGCTGCCTGCGACCCGGTTGAGGCGCTCCAGCTCGGCTTCGGACTCCAGGTTGAAGCAGAGGATCTCTTTTTCCAGCGCAAGGCGCATCTCGGCTTCGCTCTTGGCGACACCGGAGAAGACCACCTTGGCCGGATCACCGCCCGCCGCCAGCACCCGGGACAGCTCGCCGCCGGAGACGATGTCAAAGCCCGAACCGAGACGTGCCAGCAGATTGAGCAGGGCCAGGTTGGAGTTGGCCTTGACCGCGTAGCAGATCAGGTGGGGAATGTCGCCAGCCGCCTGGTCGAAGGCATGCCAGTGGCGTTCCAGGGTGGCGCGGGAGTAGACATAGAGCGGAGTGCCGTACTGGTCGGCAAGCTGTTGCAGGGGAAGCTGTTCGGCCTGAAGCTGACCGTCTGCGTCGTAGTTAAAGTGATCCAAGGGGGCGGTTCCTTCCTAGATTATTGCGGCGCGGCCTCTGAGGCCGGTGTAGCGGTCGCAGGCGAGGCGGCTTGCGGTGTACTCTCTGTCTTGGGCTGTGTCTGCTCTGCAGGTGCGGGCTGTTCGGCCGGCGGCATGTAGAGCGGCCCCGTCAGGCCACAGGCGGCCAACCCGAGCGACAGCGACGCGGCAAACAGGCACTTGGTGAACTGGGTAATCATAATGGTTCGCTGCGAAAAAATTTTTGGCCCTCTATAATCGCACTCACATTGTTAAAAGCAACAGGATAAACCGATGAAGGATCACGAGTATCACGCCCTGACCGACGCCTTTTTCCAGTATGTGGAAGACACCATCGACGAGGGGTATCCGGATATCGACTGCGAACGCGCCGGCGGGGTGCTGACCCTGAGCTTCGAGAACAAGACCAAGGTCATCATCAACAAGCAGGAGCCCCTGCATCAGATCTGGGTCGCCACCCGGGAGAACGGCTTCCACTTCGAGCTGCGCGGTGACAGCTGGATCGACAACCGCTTCGGCGACGAGCTCAAGGCCCTGCTGACCCGGGCCTGCACCACCCAGGCCGGCGAGCCCGTGGTCTTCTCATGACGGATCTGCATCCCGAAGGTGCCCGCCATGCGGTGATCTGGCTGCACGGGCTGGGGGACTCCGGCGCAGGCCTCGCCCCCCTGGTGGAGGCGCTGGCCCTGCCCGCCGACCTGCCCGTCCGCCATCTGCTGCCGGATGCGCCCGAACGCCCCATCACCATCAACATGGGCTACCGGATGCGCGGCTGGTACGACATCAAGAGCTTCGAGGATCCGGCGGATCGCGCCGTGGAGTCCCATGTCAGGGAGTCAGCGGCCCGTATCGCCTCGCTGATCGAACAGTTGGTGGCCGAGGGTTTCGCCCCCGAGCGCATCGTGCTGGCCGGCTTCTCCCAGGGGGGCGTCATCGCCTCCTTCACCGCCCTGCGCCATCCGGTGCCATTGGCAGGCCTGCTCTGCATGTCCACCTACCTGGCTGCGCCCAACACCCTGCCCGGCGAGATGAGCGAGGCGGCCCGCGCCCTGCCCATCTGCTACATGCACGGCATCTATGACGACGTGGTGAACCTCTCCATGGGCTGGGACGCCAAGAACCGGCTGGAAGCGGTGGGACTCAGCCCCGAGTGGCACGAATACCCCATGCGCCACGAGATCTGCCGCCCCCAGCTGGGCGACATTCGCAGCTGGTTGCTGGCCCGCCTCGGCGCCTGATTGTCGGCTCACGGGTAAGATAACGGCCTGCATCAGCAGGCCGTTTGCTTTCATCCCTGACGACGATGCTCGACGGCATCCCCCCACTGGCTGCGCCCCCTCCACGCCTGATTCCCGCACCACGGATACGACAACGGCCTGCATCATGCAGGCCGTTTGCCATCTTGCCGGTGCTGTTATCAGCGCATCATCCTACTTCCCGCGCCGCTCCTGGGGTGTCCCGCTGCGGGCTCTGGCTGCGGTAGGGGATCACATCGAGTTTGTCACCCACCTGCACGATTTCGTAGTACTGGGGCAGGTTGAAGTTGCTGAACTGACCCGCATTGCTGAATCGCTCGTGACCCGAGGTGTAAAACCGGTTCACCCCCTGTACCAGTTCGTCCTTGTTGCCGGCGAAGTGCTGGTAGATCTCCACCCGATTCGCCTCGTCCAGGATATAGATGTTGGTGCCTGCATCCCGGGTATCGAAGAAGAACTGCACCAGCCCTTCGCTGGCGTAGGCGTCGACGATGCCGGGCAGATGCTGGCTGTGAGTCTTGTCGAGGCGCAGCGGCAGGTGATCCAGCTTGTTGTGGGAGATGTGACGGTAGAAGTCGATGGCGTTTTCCAGCTTCTTGACCGACACCCCGCGCCGCTCGAAGAAGATGCCGTACTTCTCCTTGCCGAGCGCCAGCGTCTTGACAAGCTGCTGCTTGTCCCGGGCCAGACGCAGCTCGATGCATTCAGCCACAAGCTGCTGGAAGCGGGTGCGCACCAGGGAGCGGAAGTGCTGGCTGTAGCAGAACACCTCGATCATCTCGGGGGCCACGGCGTCCTGGTGCATCTTGCCGAGGATGGTGGTGAGGGCGTCCACCACGGCTTCCTCTCCCTCGAAGTGCAGGGTGCGGATCTCGCTCCAGGAGTTGCGATAGACGAGATCCACGGATCCCACCAGACACTCCTGGTTGCGACCGAACGAGAAGACATCGGCGGCGTTGGCATCGAACTCGATCACCTGCCCCACCCAGTGGCTGGACGGGTCCGTCTCCAGGTTCAGGAAGATGGAGAGCTGGCGGATCTCGCACGGCCGGCTCAGAGCCAGGTTGGTCGCGCGGGGATACTTGACCGGGAAGGTGCCGGAGAGATCGCGACAGAACTGATGCAGGTTGTCGATGTGCAGATCCGAACCCTGGTTGAACAGGTGCACCCGGGACTGGGGCGTCAGCAAGCCGTTGAAATAGGCCCAGGCCACCAGCTTGCTGATATAGCCGTTATATTCGAGCGGCGCCCGGCCGATGATGTCGGCGGGTTCGAGGGAATGCTTGTAGAGATACCAGCCGGCGCGATTCAGGCGGCCGTGGGGTACCTGTACCAGGCTGAGATCCGGCTCGCCGAGATCCGGCGCAATCTTGAGGTTGATGCGCTGCACCTTGCCCGGCAGGCTCTCGAATGCGGCATAGAGCTTGCGCGACAGGATGCCGATGTCTTCCGGGTTGATGGACTCGCTGATGTTGTTGCGCCGGGCGAACTGGATGAGATTGCGGTAGCTCTGCATCAGGGCCTCCAGCAACTCGGCGTAGGCCACCTTGACGTCCTCGACCTTCCACTCCTGGCGGTGATCAAGGTGGTAAAGGCGCTCCGGACTCCAGCCCCAGTAGGCTACCAGCTGGGCCATCTGCTCCCGGCGCCAGTCCGGGGAGTGATCTTCCTTGGGATGGCTCAGCCCATCGCACACCTTCAGATAGAAGCAGCGACGCACCAGATCGAGGCGCTGCATGTCGCCGATGGACTTGAGGTAGTTGGTCACCTTGTCCAGCATCAGACAGTAGTTGTCGAGGCGGTAGTGCATCCCCTCGTTGTGCTGGAACCAGTCGCGACTGGTGACCGACAGCAGCCGGGTGTTGGGATACTCGTGGGAGTAGGCCTCCATCAGCACCGACTTGAGCACCGCCTTGTAGGGGGAGTCGATCCCCTTGTAGAGCTGCCACAGGGCGGAGCCGAAATACTCCTCGGCAGGAATGCGATCAAAGCCGCCGAGATCGAGCCAGTCATCCTGGCTCAACTTGCCGTGGGCAAACAGGCCGTTGACGTAGTCGTCGTAGTGATCGTCATATTCGGCCGGCACCAGATACCAGAGCAGCCGCTTGCCGGCGATATGCATGGCACTGCGGTAGAACTCGTCAAGCAGCAGCAGGTGCTGGGCGCTGCCGCAGCTCTCCCCCTGCATCTGGGCATCGTTGCGCTGACGGAACTTGTCTTCGGGGATCAGGAAGAAGTTGAGATCGACCCCCCGCTGCTCGGCCCACATGGAGAGGTGCTGGCACTTCTGTTCCAGCAGGGCGAGGCGCTCGCTTGACAGACCGGCCACGTGGCAGACCCAGATGTCGAGATCCGAGTGGCAGCACTGACCGATGGAGGAGGTGCTCCCCATGGAGTAGAGGCCCTGGATGGACTTGTCGTGGGTACTGAGACCGCCCTGGCAGTTGGCGTTCTGGCAGAGATCCTGGATGAAGGCCTGCTGGGCCTCGTTGGCGACAAAACTCCAGATACCATGAGGCACATCCCCTGCCACATAACCGGGCAACAGGGGGTGATTGAAGTGCAGCATGACAGGCAGCAAGTGGAAAACCTGCTGCCCGTAGCGACTCATGAGATCCAGCGCTCGTTGCGTCTTGAGACGATTGAGTTCGTCGTAGCGCGCCACCAGCGTGTCGAGTTTAACCAGCAATGCCCTACCTATGGGGAAGAGAAATGACGCACCAAAACGGGGAGACGTCAAAAAAGTGTGATCATGTTAACAATGCAAACAGCAGTGGTAAACAAGCCCGCACACAATCACCGGATTATTTCTGACCCCGTTCGTAACGGTATCAGTGGAAAGCAATAAAATTGCTTATTTTCAATAATTTAAAATCAATTATTGGCTGAATGAAAATAATTTTCAGCCCCCGTTTTTGAGCTTGGCCCCGCTTTTGCGGGCTGCGCCATGAAAGCCCCTGCAAAGGGTGGTAAGATCGTTTTCCTCTCAAAAGATGAAACAACTGATTGATATGGCAGCCCGAACCCTGAAAATTGCCACTCGAAAGAGCCCACTGGCCCTGTGGCAGGCCAATTTTGTGAAAGATCGGCTGGAGGCACTCCATCCGGATCTGCAGGTCGAACTGGTGCCCATGAGCACCCAGGGTGACAAGATCCTCGACACCCCCCTCGCCAAGGTCGGCGGCAAGGGGTTGTTCGTCAAGGAGCTGGAGACTGCCATGCTGGAAGGGCGTGCTGACATCGCTGTCCACTCCATGAAAGACGTACCGGTGGAGTTCCCCGATGGACTCGGCCTGCACACCATCTGTGAGCGCGAAGACCCGCGTGATGCCTTTGTTTCCAACCATTTCAACCAGATAGACGAGCTGCCTCAAGGGGCCGTGGTCGGCACCTCCAGCCTGCGCCGTCAGTGCCAGCTGCGCGCTGCCCGCCCTGATCTCGTGATCCGCGACCTTCGGGGCAACGTCAACACCCGCCTCGCCAAGCTGGATGCCGGTGAATATGACGCCATCATCCTGGCCGCCGCCGGCCTGAAACGACTGGAGATGGCCCATCGCATCGCCGCCTTCATCGAGCCCGAGCAGAGCCTGCCCGCCAACGGCCAGGGGGCGGTCGGCATCGAATGCCGCCTCGACGATCACGAGCTGCATGCCCTGCTGGCGCCGCTCGAGCACGCCGAAACCCGCATCCGGGTGCTGACCGAGCGCGCCATGAACCGCGCCCTGCAAGGGGGCTGTCAGGTGCCCATCGGGGCCTATGCCCTGGTACAGGGAGAAGAGGTATGGCTGCGTGGCCTGGTGGGCAGCCCGGACGGTGCCCGCGTCATTCGCGACGAGATCCGCGGCCCCCTGGCAGAGGGCGAGGCACTGGGCCACACCCTGGCCCAGCGCCTGCTGGCCGCCGGTGCCGACGTTATCCTGGCCGAGGTCTACCGGGCATGAGTGCAGCACAGCCAGGTTCGCGGTCATCTGCCCGGAGCGCCCCCTGATGGTCCCCCTGGTGGTGCGCCCGGCCGCCCAGGCCAACCAGCTGGTGCAGATGCTGCACCAGTTGGGTCATGCACCGCTCTGCTGTCCGTTGCTGGAAACCCGGCCGGGATGCGACCTCCCTCACCTGAGTGACATGCTGCGGGAGGCGGACCTCGTTATCGCCGTCAGCATGCATGCCGTTCATTTTGCACATCATTTTCTGTTGCAAACTGGTCAGACCTGGCCACATATTGATTACTTTGCAGTCGGCCAGGCGAGTGCGGATGCCTTCGCCGAGGCGGGCATCCAGGCCCTGTGCCCGGCCGATCCCCGCAGTGAAGGGCTGCTGGCCCTGCCGGCACTGCAAGGGGTGAGTGGCCGCCGAGTGCTGATCCTGCGCGGCAACGACGGGCGGGATCTCATCGCCCGGACGCTGGCCTCACGGGGCGCACTGGTGCACTATTGTGCCACCTACGAGCGCCACTACCCCGATCTTG
This sequence comes from Aeromonas sp. s6, assembly GCF_040907815.1. Taxonomy (NCBI): domain Bacteria; kingdom Pseudomonadati; phylum Pseudomonadota; class Gammaproteobacteria; order Aeromonadales; family Aeromonadaceae; genus Aeromonas; species Aeromonas sp. s6. The sequence goes on along the minus strand of NZ_JBFOCN010000119.1, from coordinate 6,956 downwards.
ACGGGGACGCATTGACCCGCCACTGGCAGGCAGCCGGGCTCGACAGCCTGCTCATCACCAGTGGCGAATTGTTGCAGCGGTTGCTGGCCCTGGTGCCCGGCCCGCAGCACCCCTGGCTTTATGACCGCCTGCTGGTGGTGCCCAGTCCCCGGGTGGCCGAGATGGCAGAAGGGGCTGGTTTTACCCGTATCGTGATTGCCCAAGGTGCATCCAACCAGGCTCTGGTGGCCGCCCTGGAACTGAGGAAGATGGAATGACTGAACAGCAAGAAGTCCAGCCGAGTGCCGCGGCCACCGTGGCCGACAACAACAAGCCCGCTCCCGGAACGACAGGGAGCAAGAAGGGCAGCTCTGGCACCGTGCTTGGCGGCATCGCCATCCTGCTGGCCCTGGGGCTGGCCGGTGGTCTCTATGTGCACGGACACCAGAACGCCGTTGCCCAGCAGGCCGAACTGGTAGCCCTCAAGCAGCAACTGGCCGACGCCATGACCAGGATTGAGCAGGGCAGCAGCAAGGATGCCGAACAGATCGGTGCCCTCGGCAAGAGCCAGCAGCAGTTGCAGGAGGCGCTGGACGCCTTGCAGACCAAGGTGCTGGATCTGGACGACAAGCGCCCCAATGACTGGATGTTGGCCGAATCCGAATACCTGGTGCGCATGGCGGGCCGCAAGCTGTGGCTCGAACACGACATCGTCTCCGCCATCACATTGCTCGGCAACGCCGACGAGCGCATCAAGGCGCTCAACGACCCCAGCCTGATGCCCATTCGCAAGGCGCTGGCGGAAGACATCGCCAAGCTCAAGGGGATGCCGCGGGTCGATCGCGAAGGGTTGACCCTGAAGCTGGCCGCCCTCTCGGACCAGATCGAGCTGCTGCCCCTCTCCACCGTCAGCATGCCGGAAGCCAAGAGCGAGCCCGACCAGACCGTCAGCACCAACCCGGACGAGTGGCAGAGCAACCTGAAGAAGAACTGGGTCAAGTTCACCGAAAACTTCATCACCATCCGTCGCCGCGATGGCGCCGTGGAAGCCCTGCTCTCCCCACAGCAGGAGATCTTCCTGCGGGAGAACCTCAAGACCAAGCTGCTGCAGGCCCAGCTCGCCGTCTATCGTGAACAGCAGTCCCTCTATGTCGACAGCCTGGAGAAGGCCCAGCGCTGGCTGACCCAGTATTTCGATGCCAACAACAGCGCCACCCAGTACATGCAGTCCGAGCTCGACAAGCTCAAAGGCGAGCAGATCCAGTTTGACTACCCGGATCAGTTCAAGACCCAGACCATGCTGGAACAGGTGCTGACCGAACGCCTGCAACGCATCCTGGCCGGCAACTGAGGAGGAGACCATGATTCGTCTGATCGTCATAGTCGCCGTGATGGTGGCGGGCCTCATCTTCGGGCCCGAAGCCTCCGGCAACAAGGGCTATGTGCTCATCTCGCTGGGCAACTACACGGTGGAATCCTCGGTCACCAGCGCGGTGATCCTGGCGGTGCTGTTCTACGGCGCCCTGCTCATCGTGGAATGGGTGCTGGCCCGCCTGTTCGGCCTGCGCCGCAAGACCCAGGGCTGGTTCGGTTCCCGCCGCCGCCGCAAGGCCAACCTGCAAACCGTCAATGCCACCCTGGCCATGGCCGAGGGGCACTACAACCAGGCCGAGAAGCTTCTCATCAAGGGCGCAGACAACAGCGACACCCCGCTGCTCAACTACCTGAGCGCCGCCCGGGTGGCCCAGGCCCGGGGCGATGACGTGCGCCGGGATCACTACCTGCAGAAAGCTCAGGAAGAGAACCCCAAGGCAGAGCTGGCACTGACCCTGATCCAGACCCAGTTGCAGATTGAGCAGGGCCAGTACGACAGCGCCCTCGGTCGCCTCGAGTCCATCTATGCCCTCAACCCGCGCCACCCCATGGTGCTGGATCAGCTGCGTCAGGTGTATCTGGCCCGTGAAGACTGGGCGGCCCTCATCGATCTCGCCCCTGCCCTGCGCAAGGTGGGCAAGCTGACCGCTCAGCAGGAAGAGGCCCTGCTGCACCAGGCGTGGTGCGGTCGTCTGGAGGCCGCCAGCGGCTCCCTCGACACCCTGCGCACGGTCTGGCAGGGTCTGCCCCGCAAACAGCGCCAGGATCCCGTGCTGCTGGCCAGTTACGGGGATCGCCTGCGCCGATTGGGGGCCGATGCCGAAGCCGCCGATCTCTGGCTGGAGGCCCTGCGCAAGGATCCCTCCCCCGAGCTGTTCGCCCGCCTGCCCAAGCTCAAACTGGACGACTACCAGCCCATGCTGACCCTGCTCAGAAAGATCCAGGATCAGCCGGGCGCCGAAGCGGCGCTGGCCCGGGTCTGCCTGCTGGCCGGTCAACTGGACGAAGCCCAGCGGCTGCTGGAGCAGGAAGTGGCGAAGGCGCCGGATGCCGCCCTCTACCACGCCCTCGGCCAGGTGATGGACAAGCGCCGCCTGACCAACAAGGCCAACGAGTACTACCGCCAGGCATTGCAGCTGGCCGACGTCTGATCGGCGCATCTGCCTGAATATGGTTTGCATCTTCTCCTCCGAATAGATGGAGATCTCGATGGGACAGGGCGTAAACGAACACAACACAATTACTCTGATTTTTAAACTGGCCCTGGTCGAGCAGATTGAAGAAGGCAAGCTCACCTATAAACAGACGCAGACGCGTTATGACACTCAGGGCCGCTCTACCTGAGCTAGGTGACGGACACCTGCTCACGCAAAATAGTGGCAACTAAGAGATGAATGCCGAGTCGATGGTGATCGAGAAAACACTGAAGCAACAACGTGACCACGGAGAGCTTATTCATCATTCGGACCACCAGGTGCAGTATTGTTCGGGGTTGTATCAGTCATTGCATGAACAACACGGGGTCAAATGCTTGATGACAGATACTCATAACTGTCACCAAAATGCACTGAGATCTTGAAAAGAGAGTCACTGCTGCAAAGCCTGCAGAGGCTGGCGCAGGCAGGGAAAAGTGCGAAAGGCAGTGGATACTTATAACCTGGAGCAACCGCATCAGGCATTGAAATACAGAACCCCTGATGTGACGCATCGGGGGTTCTGAGTGCTAAAAGCTAGCTGAAAATGTGTAGACCTATCTCAGGACTAGACACCATATTCCAGATCGGACGGAGGGGATCAGTGCCCCGCCAGTTTCATCTGCTCGACCAGTACGGAGCCGGTCTTGAGGCTGGAACGCTCATCCTCATCACTGCCCACCGCCACGATATGGCTGAACATGTCGGCTAGATTGCCTGCAATGGTGATCTCCTCCACAGGATAGAGGATCTCGCCATTTTCAACCCAGAAACCGGCTGCGCCGCGGGAGTAATCACCATTGACGATGTTGACCCCCTGCCCCATCAGCTCGGTCACCAGCAGGCCGGTACCCATCTCCTTGAGCATGCCCTGGAAGTCCTGGCCGGTATTGGAAACCTGCCAGTTATGGATACCCCCGGCATGGCCCGTGGTGGTCAGGCCCAGTTTGCGGGCGGAGTAGGAGGTGAGCAGCCAGCTCATCAGCTCGCCGTTGCGGATGATGTCCATGTCGCGGGTGCGAACCCCTTCCCCGTCGAACGGGGTGCTGGCAAGTCCTCCCGGCAAGTGGGGGAACTCCTGGATGGTGAGCCACTCGGGCAGGATCTGCTTGCCCAGTTTGTCCAGCAGGAAGCTCGACTTGCGATAGAGGTTGCCCCCGCTGATGGCCATCACCAGATGGCCCCACAGACCGGCAGCGGTATCGGGGTGGAACAGCACAGGGGCATGGCGGGTGCTGATCTTGCGAGCCCCCAGGCGGGAAACAGTGCGCTCCACCGCCTCGTCAGCGATGCGCTGGGGGCTCCACAGCCCGCCCAGGGAGCGGCTGGAGGAGTAGCCGTAGTCGCGCTGCATGTCGCCATCCTGCTCGCCGATCAGTACGCAGCTCAGGGAGTTGCGGGACGCTGCATAGCCTTTGACGAAGCCGTGGCTGTTGCCATAAACCTTGACGCCCAGGTGGCTGGAGAAACTGGCTCCGTCAGAGTGCTTGATGCGGGCATCCCGTCCCAGGGCCAGCCGCTCGCACTCGATGGCCAGCGCGATGCCACGCTGGGGATCCAGCTCGATTTGGTGGCACAGTTGCAGGTCCGGGGCATCCCAGGCCAGCAGATCCGCATCCGCAAGACCGGCGCAGTCATCGGGAGAGGTGTGGCGGGCGATCTCCATGGCCGCTTCCACGGCGGCGCGAATGGCCGGCTTGGTCAGATCCGTGGTGGAGGAGGACCCCTTGCAACCATCGCGATAGACGGCGATGCCGAGTGCGCCATCCTTGTTGAATTCGATGCTTTCCAGCTCGCAGCCCCGGGTGTTCACCGAGAGGCCGGTCTGTTTGCTGATGGAGACTTCGGCAAGCCCGGCGCCCAGCCCTTTCGCTATCTCAAGGGCCTCGGCGACCACGGCCTCGAGATGGGATTGATCCTGGCGGATTTGATCTTGCTGATCCACTACCATTTACGTAAAACCTTATAAATCAATTGGTTAAGTGACTGCTCATAGTGTTTTTCATACCATGAGGCAGACCAAATGGCATCCCCCATTCTACAACACAGCGATCAGCTTGTCGCCACCATAGCCAAGCTCCCGATGTCCACCTTCGGGACCCCCCGAGTCAAAGAGGTAGCCCTAGTTCTCGCCAAGAGCCTGAACAAAGCCCAAGGCTGGTCAATCGTGATGCGCGTCAAGACAATCGCTGCGAAGGCGTTCTGTTCTCCCCGTACCGTCCAACGAGCCTTGAAGGTGCTGGAGACGTCTGGCCTCTTCCAAGTGATACGCCGGAAACACGCCACGGTTGAGGACTTCAACTTTGCCTCTGTGTATAAGCTAGGGCCTGCCCTTCGTTCACTTTTCAATCAACTTGTCACCACCCCCTGTCACGGGAGTCGGGGTAAGTCTTTGACTTCTTCTAAACAGAAACAAAGCAACAAGAATAAAGCCTCCTCTCTTTCATCTGTGAATAAGTTCGCCCTATTCGACCGCAAGCGAGTCACCAAGACACCGGAAGAGTGGGAGGCCAGTCAGAAGGCCAGCCAAGAGCACAACAGGAGCGCCCTACAGAAGCTCATAGCGATGATGAAGGGATGACCCTATGGATGCTTGGGGGATAGGACCAGCGATCAAGCAGGAGTGGCTACAGGAGATCCTGCTGCCCTTCCTGTGGGATGAACTGGAAGAGTTCGAGGAAGATGGAGAGGACGCCCCTCTGTCGCCCTGTGGCATCCCCTTTGACTGTCTGGACTGTCGATTGTGTGAATACCTTGAGAGGACGTAATGATGACCGAGCGTAAAACTCTGGTATGCGTGGAGGCTGGGCTGGGGGTTGCTGAAGGGCTGGTATTCCCTGTGCTGGGAGAGAATGGAAGCGTGTGGGAGATCCTGTTGGGCGGTGAGTACCGGAAGGTCAACAAGAGGTCTGGCCGTGTGCAGGGCTGGAAGACAGGCCCGAGGTTTCAAGCGTACTCCAGCGACTCTCTCGCTTAGCTTTGACCAGCCAGATAAAGACGGTTAAATTGCTGAGAATACAGTCAAAACGGAGCAAGCATGAACACTAAAGCGATTAGTTACTCAATACTTGGTGCAGGATTTATGATCGCGCTGGCGATTTACACTACCCAAGACTCATTCAGCTTTGCCAAGCTATTTGGGAAGAACCGTGATGTTATGCAGGCAGTTGAAAAGACGCTTGTTGATCCTGGCTCTGCGAAATTTGGCGACATCGTAAAGACTGAGTTGGGGTACTGTGTCGAAGTTAACGCGAAGAATCGTCTTGGTGCGTATGTGGGGACTTCGGTTTACTTTGTCTCGAACCTTGGTCTTCTGCTTGCTGAGCAAAATAATGCGTACAATGCGAGCGTCAAAGAAGTGCCTTCTGAGCTAGTAACGGATTTGTGTACTGGCAATAATACATTCGAGACCATGCAATTTATCCAGAGTCTCTAAGAAGGACTTGAGCGCAAGATTACTTAGGGTCAGCTTTGAGTCTGACCCTTGGTAAATTCTGGAAAAAATCTGAAGGGCTATTTCAGTGATAAAGCGCCCGTGAGTTCCCCCCGTATACCCCCCAAGAACCAGCCATTAGACAGCCCTGCTGTCCTCTTTCTCTCACCACCTGAGCGTCTGTCTGTGCCTCTTTTTGTACTAGCCCCAAGCCATCCCATTGCTAACACATAGGCGAGCCCCTGCGTCTTCCTATCGCCTCCTGCTGTGTCTCTCTGCCTGTCCCTGCGTCCCATTAGGTATACCCAGTGTGACGATTTTTCACATAGGGTATTGACCGTCTCATTTCTGTTTCATAATCTATGTCCCATAGGATAAAGACATTAATGTGACAGCGTGACACCGACAAGACTCACGTTGAAGCAATAGGAAGAAGATGAAGGAGATTTCCGCATGAATGACTTGGTTATCAGGCTTCGCCGATTCAAGGACAGGAAGTCACTGGATAGAGTTGCCCCAAGGATGCTTGATAAGGCTGCTGCTACGGGCCTCCAAGAGGAGCTGAAGGTCATCGCAGCGATTGACCACCGGCAAGCAGAGATAGCTGCTGGAAGGCATTTTGATGCGGGGAAAGTCCCTATGACAGCTTGGGCATTGGTTGATTGAGTAGGAGAGAGTGATGGGACAGGTTATCGGTTATGCACGTGTGTCGTCTGTCGGTCAATCGTTGGATGTTCAACTGGATAAGCTGACAAAGGCCGGTTGTGAGCGTGTGTACCAAGAGAAGGTATCAGGGACCAGCACAGATGGCCGTGAGCAACTAGCCGAACTCCTGCGGTATGTCCGAGAGGGGGACGATGTGGTGATCACCAAGCTGGACCGTCTGGGCCGTTCTCTCGCTGACCTGCTGGACATTACGGAACAACTGGAAGCCAAGGGCGTGACCCTGCGTGTACTGGACCAGAACTTAGAGACGA